>JAUWXH010000008.1 GCA_030616465.1 Planctomycetota bacterium
GTAGTTCGCGTCGCCTTGGGTTGTGGTGTGCGCGATGTGGTTGTTGTTCGGCGCGTCGTCGATATGGGGGGGGTGGTGTCGCGCCTTCGGCTCGCTGGTCAAGTCTTTCTTCTTCTGCTAGCAGGTGGTGGTCGATGCCCCGGCGATCAAGCAGGCCGAGATCGCCGCGCTGGTCCAGCAGTTGGACGAGCTGAGCGACAAGGGCATCACGACCTTGCTGGTGCAGATGCCCGGTGCCGACGTGCGCTCGATCGCCCGTAAGCTATCGGAAGCGTTCCGCGACCGTGTGCGCAGCCAGGGCGTCGTCGCTCAGTTCTCTGACGACCCGTCCACCGAGACCATCCTCGTGACCGTTTCCAAGGAGGTGCAGGATGACGCGAACAAGCTGCTCGAACAGTACCGGGAGCACAGCAAGGGGCTGATTAACCAGACCGAGTTCTATCAGCTCCAGCACGCCAACGCGAGCGAGGTGGCCAACTGGCTGCGCAACGAGCTCGTCACGATGATGCAAAAGCAGTTCGGCCGCTCCGCCGCCCAACAGGTCAAGGTCACGCCCGAAACGCGCACCAACCGCGTGATTATCAGCGCGCCTCAGGTGGCGGTGACGGCGGCCATGCCGCTGCTCGAGCAATATGACGTGCCGCCAAAGGAGTTGCCGGACGTCTCGCCCATGGTCACCGAGACGCGCAAGCTGCCCGGCCTGGACGTGGCGAACCTGGCCAACCAGCTCAACCGTGCTTGGCGCGGCCGCGAGCGCGCGCGTGCCGACAAGCTGCGCACGGAGTTCGGCTATGACCGGATGACCGAAATGCTGATCATCACCACGCCCAAGGAGACGATGAAGGAAATCGACGAACTCATCGGGAAGTTCGTTGCCGAGACGGAGGGCATGGTGCCCGAGCAGAAGTTCGTCCAGATTCGGAACGCCGACGCCAATTACGTTGCGAATCTTGTACGCGGGATCCTCATCGAGCGGATTTCGGGTCGGCGGGGGCGGGATGTGGCCAGGCGCGTCAAGATCCAGGTGGACACGCGGCTCAACCGCGTGGTGCTCAACGCCCCGCGTTTTGCGATCGAGATGGCCGAGGCCCTGATCACCGAGCTCGACCAGGAGCCGATCGAATCGAGTCAGATTCAGACGCTGGCGCTGCAAAACGCCGACGCCGGCACAGTGCTCAGTGTCTTGCGGACCATTTTCAACGAGAAGATTCGGGCCCGGACGTTGTCGATCAGTGTTGAGCCGCTGACCAACTCGCTGATCGTGGGCGCGTCGAAGGAGGACTTCGAGGACATCAGCAAGTGGGCGACCGAGCTCGACGACAAGGCCAAGGATGCCGTCGCCGACCAGCGCATCTTCGAGCTGAAGAAGGCCAATCCGTGGGAAGTCAACGGCGTTTTGCAGCAGACCTTCGTGCAGAAACGGCGTGGCCGCACGACCCCGCTGGGCAAGGAGGTCAAGACCGCGATCATCGCCGGTCGCAGCATCTTCGTCACCGCGCCGCCGGAGAAGATGGCCGAAATCGAGGCGCTGATCACCAAGCTGGACGAGGTCGGCCGCAACGAGATGGTGGTGCGAAATTACAAGATGGCCGGCTTGGGCCCGCAGTTGGCGCAATTCGCCCGGCAGATTCAGAACGCCGTCAACCAGGGCCTCGAACCGCGCGAGCCGCGCATCAGCATCACCGCGCTGCCGGCCGCGGATACGCTGATTGTCACGGCGACGGAGAACAAGCTCGCCGACGTCGAAAAGTACATGGAGCAGTTCGCGAATCTCTACAAGCCGCACAAGATGGAGACGATTCCACTGCTCCATGGCGACGCAAACATGGTCTACCAGGCGCTGAGCCGTGTGCTCCAGCCCAAGATCCGTGCCGGCAAGATTCAGCTCAGTGTCGAGGGCAATACCAACACCATAATTGTCTCGGCGGCTGAAGAGGAAATGGCCGAGATCCGCGAATGGGTGGCCAAGTACGAGGAGCAGGCCAAGATCGCCATCGTTGCACCGCGCATCTTTGAGCTGAAGAACGCCAACCCCTGGGAGGTGCGGGGCATCCTCACGAGCACGTTCATGCCGCCCGGCGGCGCACGCCGCCGCGGGGGGATGGAAATCCGCTTCGACATCCTCGGCGGCAAGAGCATCGTGGCCAAGGCCCCGGCCGAGAAGCTGAAGCAGATCGAGGAGCTCATCAACGAGCTCGACGCGGTCGTCTCGAACAAGGCCACCGTGCGGACGTTCAAGGTCTACGGCATGGGCAGCCGGCTGAATGAGCTCGCCCGCCAGATCCAGAACGCCGTCAACTCGCAGATGGAAGCCCGCGATCGGCGGATTTCGGTGGGGGCCTACCCGCCGGCCGACACGCTCATCGTCACCGCCAAGGAAGACCAGTTCGAGATGATCCAGGAGGCGATGGAGCTCTTCAAGGATACGTACGCACCGCCGAAGCTCGAGACGATCCCGCTCGAGTATGGGGACGCCAACGCGGTCTACAACGCGCTGAACAACGTCCTGCGGGAAAAGATTCGGGCCGGAAAGTTGCAGCTCGGCGTCGAAGGCATGACCAACTCGCTGATCGTGCTGGCGGCCGAAGATGAGCTGGCCGAGATCCGCGAGTGGGTCGCCACCTTCGACCTGGCCGTAAAGGACACCCACATCGAGCCGCAGATCTACCTGCTCAAGAACGCCAACCCGTGGGAAGTCCTCAACGTGTTGAATCAGACGTTTGTGCAGAAGCGGCGCGGCGGGCGCGTCCAGCCCGGCAAGGAGATCAAGTTCGCGATCGTGGGTGGCCGCAGCCTCGTCGTGCAGGCCCCGGCGGAGAAGATGGACGAGATCGGCAACCTGATCGCCAAGCTCGACGAGATCGGCGCGCACAAGGCCCAGATACGCACCTACGAGCTGACCGGCATGGGCACCCGCCTCAACGACCTGGCGCGCCAGCTCCAGAACGCGGTCAACACGCAAATGGAAGCCCGCGAGCAGCGCATCTCGATCACGGCCTATCCGCCGGCCGACGCCCTGATCGTCACGGCGCGCGAAGAGCAGTTCGAGATGGTCGAGCAGATGATGGACCAGTTCAAGCCGCTCATGGAGGTCGCCAAGGCGAAGACCGAGTTCTTCGAGCTCGTCTACGTGGATGCCCCCCAGATTGTGGGGACCGTGCAAAATCTGGTTCAGACACGCATACGCACCGGCGGTCGTAGCAGCCGTGGCACGCAGGAGTTCAGTGTTACGGCCGATCCGCGCACGAACCGCCTGATCGTCTTCGCGCCCGAATCGATCATGCCGGATGTGCGGACGGTCATCGCCGAGCTCGACATCGAGGTCGATGAGGATAACGTCGTCACTATCGAGCTCCAATACGCCGACCCGTGGGAAACGCGGAACATGATCAACGACGTGTTCGGCAATCGCGGTCGGCGACGCGGCCAGAGCAGCTTCGAGGAGGTGTACGTCACGGTCAACAACAACGTGTTGGTTGTGAAGGCGCCGCCGAGGAAGCTCAAGCAGATCACCGACTTGATCGCCCAGGTCGACGCAGAGGACAAGGGGGCCCTCCAGGTCAAGACTTACGACCTGAAGGTGCTGAATGCGACGCAGGTTGCCGCGCAGGTGCAGATGTATCTGCGGAGCGCGATGGGCAACGTCAAGCGTGGCGGGATGCAGCCGGGTGCGTTCGGCGAACCGACCACCAATACGCTCGTGGTGATCTCGCCGCCGCAACATCTGCCGTTCATCGACCTGCTGGTCAGCGAGCTCGAATCGAAGGAGGGCAAGACTTCCGAACCCCGCTCGTACGTGCTCAAGTACGCGCGCGCCGAGCAGATCGTGCAGCCGGTGGACGCGATGCTCAAGGCCAAGATCGCCGAGCGCGAGGGCAACGTCCGTAAAGCGAGCATTCAGACGGTGGTCTCCGCGGATCCGGCCGGGAACCGCCTGTTCATCTTCGCCCCCGAGGAGTACCAGGAGCTGGCCGCTGAGCTGATCCGGATGCTCGACGAGGATGTCGAGACCGGCGAGATCGTGCACATCATCCCGCTCGAGCAGGCCGACGCGACGCAATTGGCCCAGACGCTGAGAGACACTGTTCAACAGTTCGTCGGTGGACCCCGCGGCCGCGGCGGAGCGCCGGAGAAGGTGCGCATCACGGCCGACGCCGGCAGCAACTCGCTCATCATCGCCGGTCTGCCCAAGGACGTGGCCGAGGTCGAGGAGCTGATCAAGGAGCTGGAGATCAACAGCGAGCAGGTGCCCGAGCTCCAGATCTTCCAGTTGGAGTACGCGACCACGATGGAGGTCGCCGACGCGTTGAACGGCGTGTTCGGCGCCGCTGGCGGTGGTCGGCGTGGTGGTCGCGGCGGTAGCCCGGCTGACCGCGTCACCATCACCGAGGACGACTACTACAACCGCCTGATCGTCACCGCCAACAAACGCCTCATGCGCCAGGTCGAGGCCTTCATCGCCCAGCTTGACGAGCAACCCGAAGAGGGAGTCGAGTTCGGGCTGTCCGGCGGCCGACAGCTCTACTTCATCGATGTCTACCGCGGCGACGCCTACGACATCGTTTGGGAGGTTACTGATTTGCTGCCGCCCGAGGAGCGGGGTGGGCCGATCATTCGATCCGACTTGTTCGGCGAGTACATCACCGTGAAGTGTCGCCCGAGCGAGTTCGCGGCGATCGAGAACCTTATTCGCCAGTTCGAGCGTCGTGCCCGGGTCGAGACGGTCATCGTGCAGCGTCGGGTTGACGACATCGATCGACTTCTGGAATACCTGACGCTGCGGGAGTTGGACGTCGAGGTCGATCGCCCGTCCGGCATACTGCGGCGCGAGACGATCGTCGAGGAGCTGCGCCCCAAGGACGACTTCCCCGATGCCCGAACGGTCGGCGATGACGTTCACCCCTACCTGCTCGACCCGTCAGTCTTTGCGGGGTGGTTCCAGGAGCTTGACGAGCAGGATCCGCAGAAGGCCCGCGAGAAACGCCGTGACGACGCTGTGCCTGACGCGCCATCGCAGGAGACCCTACAAGAAGGTGCCGCGCTGCGGACGCCGATCGGGACGGGTGCGCGCCGCCCGGCGGCACAGGCGCAGGAGCCGCCGCTACAACGCGAGCGGGTCCGTGTGCAAGTGTTGGCCGACAACCGCATCGTCCTCAGCGGTCCCAAGAACCAGGTGGACGAGATCGAGGACGCAATGGACCTGCTGGAAGAGGACCTCGGCGTCGGCGAGGTCATCCGCATCTTCAAGTTCAACTTCGGTGACGTGAATGCCGCCGCCCAGATCCTCGACCGCATGTTCAACGAGCGGCAAATCATCGTGCGTCAGGCGCAGCAGCAACAGCAACGCGGCCAGCAGCGGGGCCAGCAGCAAGGGCAGCAGGGCCGCGGTCAGCAGCAGCAGGGCTTGATGGAGCAGCTCCGCGGGATGGTCGGTGGTCGCCAGACCGGCGGCCGCACGACGCGCGGCGGCCAGCGCGTCCGCATCGCCACCGATCCCGGTCACAGCTACCTGATCGTCAAGTGTGACGAGTCCGATCTGCCCGAGATCCGCCAGTTGCTGTGGGAGCTGGACATCCCGCCTGGCAAGGTCGATATCAGAGTCTTCCAGCTCAAGAACCTCGATGCGAACGAGACCGCCCAGAACATCAAGGACATCCTCGGCATCACCAAGGCGCAGCAACGGCGCAGCCCGTTCGGCGGCGCAACCCGGGGCCGCGGTGGGAGCCAGCAGCAACTCATGCAGATGTTGCAGCAGCAGTTGGTGTCGATCTCCGGCGTGGAGGGCGGCGGAGCCAAGATCGAGTCCGTCGAGATCGTGCCGAACGCGGTGACGAACTCGCTGATGGTCTCCGCGCCGCCGGAGGTGATGACGATCATCAAGAACGTCATCAATGAGCTCGAGGGGCTCGAAGGCGGCACCAACGTAGTCATCAACTACTACCCCTTGAAGAGCTCCAAGGTGGACGACGTGCTGCCGCTGTTGCAGGAGGTTTTCGCCGGCGCAGCCGGTGGTGGCGCTGGCCGTGGGCCCCGTGGCCGTGGCGGCGTGCGGTCGCCCGGCGCGCTGGGACCGGTCAACATCTCGGGCGATCCGCGCGTGAACACGATCATCTTCACTTGCGAGGCCAAGGACGTCGAAACCGTCGAGCAGCAGATTCGCAACCTCGACATCCCCGGCGTGATCAACGAGGCCGAGACGTACGCCTGCCAGTGGGGCGACGCCCAGGCGATCGCCAGCGTCGTCGAAGCGATCTACGTCACGGGCGTGAGGGGCCGTGCGCAACCACGCGGTCGCCCCGGCCAGGCACCCAGCGGCACCGAGATCCGCATCGTCGCCGAGCCGGCCACGAACACCATCATTGTCTGGGGCCCGCTCGATAAGCGCGACGTCATTATGGCCCAGATTCAGGAGCTCGATCAGCGCAGCCAGCAGAGCTTCCGCAAGATCGCGGTCATGTACGCCGACGCCGAGGAGCTGGCCGGCAAGCTCATGCAGATGTTCGGCGGGCGCGCCGGTGCAATGCCTGGGGGCGGCCGTCGCGGCCAGCGACGTGGTCAGCGTGGCGGCGTGCAGGCCGCTGGCGGACGCGTCGTCATCCTCGGCGACGACAACGCCAAGAAACTCCTCGTCCGCGCGCCGGACATGCTGTTCGAGGAGATTGTCGAGCTGGTCGCGGTGCTCGACCAGCCCAGCGAGCAGTTCCAGATTCGCCGCTACACGCTCAAGCACGCCGACGCCCAGGTCGTCGTTGATTCCGTCAAGTCCGCGTTCTTGGAAATGATGCAGATATCGCGGATGACCAGCGGCGGCAGAGGCGAGCTCGACATCGATGCGTTCACCGCCATGGCCGACCCGCGCACCAACAGCGTCATCGTGGTCGGCTCGGCCGAGACGTTCGTGTTCATCGAGGAGGTGCTGGCGGCGGTGGACATCGTCGCGCCCCCCGACGTGCAGAAGCAGTTCCACGTCTTCGTGCTCGACAATGTGCCGGCCGAAAACGTCGCCGACGCGATCAATGCGTTCGCCTCCGGCGGTGCGGCGGGTGGCGGGCGCATGTCCGGCGGCCGCGGGCGGGGCCGGGGCACGACGTCCGGTGTCATGGGCGGCGGGGTGATCCTCGACGTGCAGGCCATCGCCGAGCCGTCCACAAACGCCGTCATCGTCTACGGGCGCGCCGAGGACATCGAGCGGGTCGAGCAGATGGTCATCCAACAGATGGACAACGCGGCGGCGGATTACTACCAGTTCGCCACGTTCACCGTCGAGAACACGCTGCCTTCGCAACTGATCAGCTACATTCAGACCTTCCTCGATCAGATCGGACCGCAGGCGGACGTTCGTGGTGGCCGGGGTCGCGGTGGCGAGGCCGGCCGACGCGGCTTGCAGGTTCTGCCGAACGACAACAACAACACGATCACCGTCTACGGCTCGGCCAGGCAGATCAGCCACGTCGAGGAGCTGGTCACCCGCTTCGACACGTCGGACACCGGCATGAACCAGTTCGACCTGATCGCCGTGCCGTGGGGGCAGGACGCGGTCCAACTCGCGATGCAGGTCGAGCGACTGGTCAACGAGAGTGAGCAGCGTCTGTCTGAGCGTCAGGGTCGCCAGCCGCGGCTGATCACCGTCGAGGCCAATCCCGAGTCGAACGTGATCATGGTGGCGGGTGATCCGTCCCAGTACGCGATCGTCAAGACGGTGGTTCAGCAGCTTCAGGAGTTGGACGTTTACCAGCCCAAGACGATGGTTCTGGAGCTGGAGAACCTCTCGGCGGACAGCGCCGTCGAGGTCATTAATTACCTGCAAGAGAACCGTCGCGGCTCGTCGCGCGGCAGCTCGATACGCCGGAGTACGCCGTCACGGCGACGCTCCTCGGGTGGCGGCGGAGGCACGCGCGGAAGCCGGCGGCGGCAGCGCGCCATGCTGTGGAGCCCGCTGCCGGGTCAGCTTCGCAACGACGCTGCGGTCATACCGGTGGCGTACGGCGAGCCGTTCGTCGGCACGCTGATCGCGATGCCGATGTTGGCGGAGACGTTCGTCGCCCAGAGCGTTGACGAACCGGCCCGCGACGAGCCGCAGGACCCGGATCAGGAGCAGGATAAGGAAGAAGCCCGTCCACAGCGGCGTCGCCCGCAGCAAGAGGCCGATGCCGCCGAGCGCGGGCAACGGCCGCCCGTGACGGGTGGGCTGCGCGGCGAAGTGTCGGCCAATGCACTCGACAGTCGCCGGATCGTGATCACGGGTGATGCGGACGACGTGGCGTTCATTGTGAAGCTGCTGAAGAGTATGGAGCTTGATGCTCCGCGGTTTGAGATCACGGTGTATGCGCTGGAGTACGGTAAGGCCACCGCGTTGCAGCCGATTATCGAGCAAACGGTGCAGAAGCGCATCGATCAGTACACGCAACGCCCGGGGCCGGCGGATCAGTTTAGTATCACCGCCGAGGCGCGCAGCAACTCGCTGATCGTTTCGGCCTCCAAAGCGAACATGAAGATGATCGAGGAGCTGGTTAAGGCACTGGACGTCGACACGGATGAGGGTACGCAGTTCAAGACGGTGGCCTTGACGTACATGCGTGCGGTGGAAGCGGTGGCGCAGTTGAACCCGGTGATCGAGAAGCTGATCAAGATGCGTGACTTGCCGGCTAATGCCCAGCCGTCGATCGAGGCGATTGACCGCTCCAACGCCATTCTGATCGTCGGCACGCCGAAGGATATTGAGGAAATCGAGAGCCTGATCACAGCGGTCGATATCGAGATCTCGCCGGACGAAGAGCGCTTCGGGGCGTTCAGCGAAATGGTGATCGTGGGGCTCAAGAACGGCAATGCCGAGGAGATCGCCAAAGTCCTGACCGACCTGATCGAGGCTGAGCAGGAGGCGGCCCGCCAGGCGGCCGGTGCCAGGCAGCCCGGCGTGCCGGTGGTTCGCAAACTGCGGCTGACCGCGGCTGACGGTGAGGTGCTGGCCGAAATCGACCTTGAGAAGCCGATCCGGCTGATCCCCGAGAAGGGCACCAACTCGCTGATCATCTTCTCGACGCCGAAGAACAACGAATCGATCCAGGAGCTGGTGGCCGTGTTCGACACGTTGCCGGTCGGGGCCGAGATCGACATCAAGTCGTTTGCGTTGCAGTACGGCAACGCCGAGCAGGTGGCCGAGCTACTCGAGTCGATCTTCGAGGAGGGCAAGAAGGCGTTGGCGCGGCCGTCGGAGGATGATCTGGCGCAGGGCGAGTTGCCGCCGGTGCCGCCCGGGCTGGCGGCCCAAGGCCTGCCCTACAACGTGACCGTCACGCACGACCCGCGCAGCAACAGCGTGTTCGTCATCGGGCGTAAGGACGCGGTCCTATTGGCGGCCGGGCTGATCAACGAGCTCGACCGGCCCAGCGCCGAATTGGCCGTCCGGCCGCACGTGCTGACATTCAAGAACATCCAGGCCTCGACGCTGGAAGAGAAGCTGACCGACCTGCTGGACAAGCGTGCCAAGGCCTTGGGCGGCGAGGACAACCTGGCGCGCGACAGCGCGGTCATCATCCCCTTCGACCGCTCGAACTCGCTGGTGATCCTGGCCACGGACGAGATGTTCGAGATGATCGAGGACCTGGCCGTTCGGCTCGACGAGGCCGAGATGTACCGCGTGGTGGACACGCGCTACCGCCACCTTGAGTACGCCGACGCGATGAAGCTGCAGGGGATGCTCCAGGAGGTGTTCGACCGCAAGGAAGACGCGGCGAGCAAGACGCAGGCGGAATCGAAGGACATTCTGTACGTTACCGCCGACGCGCGCAGCAACTCGCTCATGCTCACCGGCACGCGCGATTACCTGGCGGAGGCCGAAACGCTGATCGACGAGCTCGACCGGAGCTTCGACCCCACGGTCGAGTTCAAGGTGCGCAAGGTCAAGCTCAACAGCGCGGCCAACATCGCCACGCTGTTGCAGGAGATGATCGACAAGAGCCTCAACCAGGGCGACTCCAAGTTAACCGGCACGCCGATCCACATCGCCGCCGACCCGCTTTCGGACAGCCTGCTGCTGGCGGCGTCGCACGAGGACATGGTGCTGATCGAGCGCTGGGTTGAGTTGCTCGACCGACCGTCCGAGATCGGGCGGATGATGAGCATTTTGCCGCTCGGGCGGCACAACGCCGAGGACATTTCCAAGAGCGTGCAGGACCTGTTCAAGGACAGGGGTGCTGAAGACGCCGGCGATCTGACGATCACATTTGACCCGACCACCAACTCGATCGTCTCAATCGGCCCGCCGGCACTGGTCGCCGACATCGAGGACTTCGTCCGGCGTCTCGACGAGACCACACCCACCTGGAGCTCGGTGGTCAAGATGTTCAAGCTCGAGCAGGCCGACGCCGAGGATGCCGGCGATCTGCTGACCAACATCCTTGAAGGCCGGGGCGGAATCGTCGGCGGCGGTTCGCGCGGCGGCTCGCGCCAGGAGGGCGCCGAGACGGTCATGCTGGTGTACCAGCAGGAACACCCCGAACTCGGCATGGAGACGCTCAAGGCTATCCGCAAGGACATCGTGGTGATCTCCGACCTGCGCACCAACTCGCTGGTCATCACCGCCCCGCCCGAGAGCATGCCGCTGATGGAATCGCTGGTGGCGGCCATCGACGTTCCGCCCGACGCCGCTAAGATCCGCGTCTTCCCGTTGCGCAATGCCGACGCTGAAGATATGGTCGAGACGCTCGAAGAGCTGTTTGAAGAGACCGAGCAGCGCGATGGTCGTGGCGGCGAAGAAGGGCAGGAACGGCAGTTGGTCCTGGGCGAGGGGCTGGGCGAAGGCGGTCGTCAGGACCTCGTCTTCACAACCGACGTGCGGACCAATTCGGTTATCGCCGCTGGTACAACCGGTTACCTGGACCTTGTCGAAGAGTTGATCATCAGCCTGGACAGCGTGGAGCTCGAGGAGCGCATAACGAAGGTCTACGCGCCGCGGAACATCCCGGCCCTCGTCTTGGCGGAGTCACTCCGCGAGTTCAGCGATCAGGAGCAGCAGCGTTTGCAGGAGTTGGGTGATGAGATTTCCACGAACTGGCGGATGCAGCGTCAGATCGGGGCGATCGCCAACGAAGAGGCGAACCGCGTGATTTTCAGCGTGCACCCGCGCATGGAGAGCGAGATCCTGGATATTGTCCACGAACTGGACCAACCCCCGCCGCAGGTCATGATCCAGGTCCTGATCCTGGAGGTGACCACGGACGACTCGCTCGAGCTGGGCGTGGAGTTCGCCTTCCAGGACCTGCAATACACCAAGGCCGGGCTGAACGACACCACCACGTTCGACTTCGTGGGCGGGACCGACATCGGCGCCGCCGGCACCGGCCTGGGCGGCTTCAGCTTTACGGTCACCGGGCGTGACTTCAACTTCCTGTTGCGGGCGCTTCAGGGCCAGAGCAGCCTGCGGATCCTGAGCCGCCCGCAGATCGTGGCGATGGATAACCAGGAAGCGACCATCAACATTACCACTCAGGTGCCGATCGTCGTTGCGAGCACGACGACGATCGGCGGGCAGCTCCAGGTCCAGACCGACTACAGGGATGCCGGCATCAAGTTGATCGTCACCCCGCAGATCAACCCCGACGGCTTCGTGCGCATGGAGATCGAGCAGGAGGTTTCCGACTTCACCGGCTCAACCGTGAATGTGGGTGGCGGCGTGAACCTGCCCATCATCTTCACGCGCAACGCCAGCACGACCGTCACCGTCAAGGATAATGAGACGGTTGTGCTGGGCGGGCTGATCACGTCCAAGGAGGAGCTGCAGGAGCAGAAAGTGCCGATCCTCGGGGACGTTCCGGGGTTCGGGTGGCTGTTTCGCAACCAGGTCGAGAGCAGCTCGCGAACCGAGCTGCTGATCGTGCTCACGCCGCGTGTGCTTCGGACGATCGAGGATTACCGCGCGGCTTCGATCGAGGTGCGGGACGAGACGGGCACGCTGCCCACCGACGTGTTGACCAGCCCGCTGATGAAGGGGTTGCGGATCGAGCCCAAGGAGCGCGTCCCGCTCGAGGACGAGAACCTGCTCGGCCCCTTCCCCAGCGAGCCGGGTACGGATGAGGACCGGGGTCTGTGGGACGAAGATACGTATGGCCCGCCGGGACCGGCGTCGAACCGACCGGCGGAGGCCGGCGCGCAGGTCGATCCGAACTCGTATGACGTGCCGATCACGCGGCGGTTCCACTGATGGCCACGTAGCGGCCGGCGCCCCTGTCAGCCGTAGTACACGACGGAGGCGCGCTCTGGACAAATGTGAAGCGGGATGAGTGCTGGTTTCGCATGATTGCTTGTTTTCGCCAACGGTGGAAAACGCGCGGGTTGCTGGCCTTGGGCGCAGTCGTATTGTGCTTCGACTGCGCAGCGCCGCCGAAGCAGGGGGGAGATTACCCGGATCTTGGCGGGCGCGGCCGGCCCCTCTCCCCTCCGGAGCTAATCGATCCGACCACGATTCCGACACGCGACGACATCGTCGCCATCCACCAGTTCTGGCCCAACGTGCCGTGGCTTTCGGAAGCCGATCGGGTGGTCGGCTTCCGCGCACCGGTTTATTTCGTTTCTGGGCAGACCGAAAAAGGGGCGTTCGTCCCCGGCACCATCTTCGTGTGGGTGTACACGCTCGAGCGCGGGCCGGACCGTAAGACGACCCGCAACCTGGCCCATATGTGGGAATTCGACGAGTCCGCCGCCTTGAACTACCGCGTCCGAAAAGAGGCCGTTGCCGGTTACTTCTACGGCTTCATGCTCAACTGGCCGCCGAATGTCGAACTCGAGGGTCGCCTGATCGAGATCGAGTTCGGCTATGAGCGGAGGGATAAGACCGTGGTAACCGGCGCGGCACGCCGGTTTCGCGTGCCCGTCTCGGCTGATTACCTCCCACCGACGAAGAAGGAAACGCCCTGATGTCCTGGGGGCTCTTCGCCCTGACGCTGCTGGTCGTCTACGTGCTCCAGACCGCGGTCGTCGGCCTGTTCGACCTGCCCTGGGTGGACCTCTTCCTGGTGCTGGCGTTGGCGTATGGCCTGACCGTGCCGGTCCACGACGCCCGTATCGGGGCCTGGATCATCGGGTTCGTGCAGGATCTAGGCGCCGCGGATGCGCTCGGCATTCACGCCTTTGCGCTCGGCCTGACCGGCCTGCTCGTCACCGCCCTGCGCGCGATGGTCAACGTGAACCTGTGGTGGGTGCGGCTGCTGGTGGCCTTCCCGGCGGCCTGGGCGGGCGCAGCGCTCTATCTGCTGCACCTGCACTTGTGGGCCAATGCCCCGTTTGAGTCCTGGTGGGCGCTGCTCGCTTCGTCGGTCTGGACCGCGTTCGTCGCCGCCTTGGCCGCCGTGATCGTCACTGCCTACCCGCGCATCATCACTGGTCGGCGACGCCGCGTGCACCTCTTGGCCCGCAGGTAACAAACCCGCCAAGGCGTTGACGAACCACTCCTCATCGCGATAGTAGCCCCCGAAAGCCATGATTCGATCCTTGTGTCGAAACGAGTTCCTTCTCCACCGGCGGGGCTGGACAACGCTCGTCTTGCTCTCCCTTCTCGGTCTGCACTTGTCGGCCGGCTGCAGCACCCCGGGCCACTTCCGCAGTGCGGACCGCTACCAGCGCGGCGTGGTCTACATCCTGCCCGGCATCGAGGGCCGCAGCCCCTGGAATCGCAATATCGCGCTGGGTCTGGACGAAGGCGGCGTCACCTCGGCCATCGAGGTCTACGATTGGACCGTCGGGTTCCCGGGCGGCGAGGTCGTCAACCTCGCCAATCTCGAGCGCAATCGCCGACAGGCCCGCTGGCTCGCCAACAAGATCGTTGTTTATCGTCAACGCTATCCCGGCCGACCAGTGCATCTGATCGGGCATTCCGGCGGCGGGGGAATCGCGGTCCTGACGCTCGAAGCCCTTCCACCCGGTCGGCAGATCGACACGGCGATCCTGTTGGCCCCCGCCCTGTCGCCGGACTACGATCTTGCCATCGCCTTGCGGCGGACACGCGTCGGGGTCTGCAACTTTTACTCCAAGCGTGATGTGGGCTTTCTCAAGGTCGGTACGATATTGTTCGGCCAGATCGACCGTCGGCACGGCTTCTCGGCCGGCGCGGTGGGCTTTGAGATCCCCGAGTCTCTCGCTTCTGAGGATCGGGCCCTCTACCACGAGCGTCTGCGGCAGGTCGCCTGGGACGAGCGCCTCAAGCGTCACGGGGCCACCGGCACCCATCTGGGCTGGGCCTCGCGCCGGTTCGCCCGCGAATACCTCGCTCCCCTGATCAGATACAACGAAGCCGGGCGACCTGTA
>JAUWXH010000465.1 GCA_030616465.1 Planctomycetota bacterium
AAGTTCCTGGACGCCTGTGAGCACTTGAGCGTGCAGGTCCATCCCAAACCAGCGAAGGAAGACCCGGCCCGCTGGCAGCCGGGAATCAAGCACGAAGCCTGGTACGTGCTGCACGCCGAGCCGGGGGCCGAGATGTTCGTCGGCTTCAAACGCGACGTGACGCCCGTGGATGCCGCTCGGGCGGCGAATACGCCCGAGATGGCGAAGCTGTTGCGGCCCTGGCCGGTCAAGCCGGGCCAGTGCTACTACCTGCCCAGCGGCACGCCGCACGCCCTCGGTGCCGGTATCGTCGTTGCCGAAGTGCAAACCCCTTCGGACATCACCTACCGCCTGTACGACTGGGACCGCGTCGGGCTCGACGGTAAGCCGCGCGAGCTGCACATCGAACAGGGGCTGGCCAACGTCCGCTACGACGTCAGCGACGACATGATCCTCCAGCGGCGGTCGCACGTCGCCGGCCCGTTCGCGACGGTGACACGTACGGCCGCCTGCGAGCGGTTTTTGATTGACAAGGTCAGGTTGTCGGAGGGTGTTGAGCAGCCCGTCCCGCACGCGGAGATGGTGATCTGGATCGTGTTGGCCGGGCACGGGGTGTTCGTGCGGGAGCGCTTCGAGTGCCCCTACGGCCCCGGCGACGTGGTTGTCATCCCGGCCGATAGTGCCGAGACGCGCATGGTGACCAAGGCGGATTGTGACCTGCTCGAGGTGAAGATCCCGATCAAGAGCAGCTTGCCCAGCCATCCGCGTCTGGCCCCGGAGGAAATCCCCCGCCGCGGGTCACCGACACAGCTCACCAGCGGCGGCAAGCCGCTCGGGCCGCAGCCGCACAAGGGCGGTTGATTGAGCCGCAGTCGCCGTTGACGGCAGGGCGGCGTTAAGCATATTGTCTGCTACATTGCACCACTGGCAAACGCAAAGCGGAGTACGGAGCGTGGGCATGAGCGACGAGGATGTAATCGGCCTGTTGAATGATCTGTTGGAGCTGGAGTCACGCAGCCTGGTAGCACGGCTGGGCGAGGCGCGCCCGTTTGTGGGTTGGGCCGCGGCCGAGGACGGCCCCATCCTCCAGCAGATGGTGCAGCAGGAAGCGGATCATCAGCGCCGGCTGGTCGCGGCGATCGAGGCAATGGACGGCGTGCCGCGACCGGCCCGTAACGATACGCTCAGCGCAGGCCTGCACTACCTCAACGTGCAATACCTGCTGCCGCAGATTGTCGAAGAGAAACAGCGGCTGATCGCGGCCTACCGGCAGTCCGCCGACAAGCCCCCCGCCGATGGCCCGGCCGGGCCGGTCGTCGCCGACATCCTCGCCCGCCACCAGGCGCACCTCGAACGTCTGCAGCAGATGACCCAGTGGGTGGTGTAGACGGGCGAACGGAAATCTGGCGGCTGGCGCGCCCCTCACCTGTAACTGGCTGAAACGCCCACGGTTGCATCTGTGCCCAATAGGCTGAAGGTCTGGTTAAGAGTGCGAACAACGCGCCTTTGCGGATTCCGCCCGCTGCGATAGAGTAATCCGACAGCCGATCGGTTTCTGCGAGCGGTGGACAGGGGTGCCGTGCCGAAACGGGCCTGTGACAGGCCGGCCAGCGAAAGGCCAAGTGAGACATCTCGGCTACGTCCACGGGGCCACTTCCGGCCCTGGGGTATCTCATACGGAGAGTGCTGTCCGCCCATGGAGCTGTAAGAATGGGGCGATCGGGTGCGGGAACAGGTTTTTGGGAGACCTTACGCAGCCTACCACCCAATTTCTGGTGCGTGGGCCTGATGAAGAGTCTGGAGCGCCTCGCGTACTACGGGGTGCGAGCAGTCATCCCCCTGTATCTCGTCCTGGGCGGCGGGTCCGACGGACTGAATCTTACATACGAGGCCAAGTCTCGCATCTTCCTGGCGTGGGGGCTGCTCACGGGGCTTTCCGTCTTCGTCTCTGCGCATTTCACCGATCGCTGGGGCTACCGAAAGAGCCTGACGCTGGCCCTTGCCCTCAGCACCATTGGCTACTTGTCCATGGCTCTGTCCAAGCCAATCGCAGACGCCCTGAATGGCTCGGGCTGGGAGAGCGCCGGGTCCTGGACATTCCTACTAGCCATCTGCCTGGTCGGCTGCGGCAGCGGCGCCTTCGCGCCGGCGGCCTACGGGACTATCGCCCACGTTACCACTAGGCAAACCTGGTCGATGGGCTGGGGAATCCTCTATTGGCTGGTAAACATCGGCGCGTTCTTCGGGCCGCTATTAACAGGATGGCTGCGCGCCGAGAGCGACTGGCACTACGTGTTCTGTGCGGCGGCGGTTGTGAGCGCTGCTAACCTGCTCCTCGCGCTGCGCGTCTACCGAGAACCAGAGCGAGACGCACCACCGCCGTCCGCGCGGGGCGCACGCCTTGTATTCGACGCTGTTCGCGCCGTCTTCAAGGATCGTCGTTTCATCGTCTTCCTGGTGATCTTTGCGTGCTGTTCAGTTGCGTTTGGGCAGGCCTCGATGCTACTGCCTGTCTACGTTGAGCAGTGGGCGGACACGTCTGACGTGGCCCCGCTATTCAGCGGGCTGGGCGATCTTGCCCTAACCCAGACGGGCCAGATCGCCCCGTACGTGTTCA
>JAUWXH010000407.1 GCA_030616465.1 Planctomycetota bacterium
CGGCAACAGAAAACGGCGGCGGCATTTGGTACGGCCCCGGTACCCCAACGATCTCCGGGTGCACAATCATGGGGAACACAGCGGAGGAAGGCGGCGGCGGCGTGGCCTGTGAGGAGGACGCCGCGACCATCAGCGACTGCACAATCGCGGAGAATACCGCGTCGTACGGCGGTGGCCTCTGGTGCTGGGGAAACACCACGATCATCGACTGCACCATCACAGAGAACACGGCCACGGACGCCGGAGGGCTTGCGTGTGGGGAAGAGACGACGATCATCGACTGCACGATTAGGGCAAATCGGGGAGGCTAAGGCAGTGGGGGTATCGCGTGCGGGGGCTACTCGACCATCACCTGCAGCACGATTATCGAGAACCGGAGCCTGCGAAATGGGGGCGGCAACGAGTGCCATGATGGTAGCCCAACCATCAGCCACTGCGCAATCGCGGGGAACATAGCAGCGCAGGCTGGCGGCGGCATCTATTGCCCTAGGGGGTCCCCACGAATCGTGAACTGCCTGATCCTCGGCAACACGGCCCTGGGTGGGTCCCCCCCGTTCTTGGGCGGTGGTGGAATCTGCTCCAGGGGTGCCAGCACGACCATCAGCAACTGCAGGATCGCGGCGAACACGGCATTCAACGGCGGTGCCATTACCTCGTACTCTGCCGAGGACACGATTGTCAACTGCGTCATCACGGCGAACGCAGCCAACGAGAGTGGCGGGGCTGTCTTCTGTTTCGCCAGCGACGTAACCCTCACCGACTGTACGCTGGCGGTGAATGCTGCCGGTTGGCGGGGCGGTGCCGTCTACAGCAGGGACGGCGGAACGACGATCGCCAACTGTATTCTCTGGGCCGATACCGCCCTGGTCGGCCCGGAGATGGCCCTGCGCGGTGGCTCGGAGGTCACGGTCTCCTACTGTGACGTCCAAGGTGGCAGCTCGGCAGCGGATGTCGGAAAGGAATGCACGCTTAATTGGGGCGCCGGCAACATCGACGCCGATCCACTATTCGCTAACCGGGAGCACGGCGTCTACCGGGTCGCCGCGGGCTCACCCTGTATTGATGCGGGCTGTAACTGGGCCGTGCCGCCGGATACCGCGGACCTGGACGATGACGGCGACACGAGTGAGTACACGCCGTTTGATCGCGACGGCGAGGGGCGCTTCTTCAACGACCCGGATACGCCGGATACCGGCTGCGGGTGTCCGCCGATCGTGGACATGGGCGCCTACGAATTCGGCGAAACGGGCCCGCAACCCTGCCCCGGCGACCTCGATTGCGATCGGACGGTCGGTCATTCTGACTTGGCCATCTTGCTGGCAGCCTGGCACGCTTCCGACGAGGGCGACCTTAACTGCGACGGTGTTACCGACCACGCCGACCTGGGCACCCTGCTGGGGCATTGGGGCGAAGCGTGTCCATAGGGCCGACCCAATAGCGGCGTGTGCCATGCGCCCGCAGGGGGTAGGCATCTACCGCCGCCGGTAGGATGCGGGCGAGATTCTTTGCTGCGCTCAGAATGACGGCCGGCGAGTTGCGGCATCCATTAACGCAACGCATCGGCCTTTAGGCGGCGCAGCGTCATCGCATCCGGTAACCGGGCGACCGGGTAGCGGTTGTGCCTCTCGTCCCAGTACGGCGAGCGGTGGTAGAAGAGATTCAGGCGCGCACGAGCGCTCTTTGTGAACCTCTCGTCGGTGCGGAGCTTCTCCTCGAATTCGCGCTTCAGCTCTGCGTCGGCGGCGAGCATCTGCCGGGCGATCGGTTCCAGCGCGTAGCTTTCGAAGTACTCCTTCTGCTCGAAGATCGCGTTGAAGAAGCCCCAGGCGATCAACGCGTCGGGCGCTTCGGGCTCCAGCAGATGCACGGCGAGCTTGGCCCGTACCTGATCGAGCGGGACCACGACCGTTCCGCCGACGAAATCGCGTGTCTCGTCCGTCGGCACCGTCTTGTAGCGCGGCATCTGCCGACTCTCATACGGCTGCGGGGCGAACGACACGTCGTCGAACCGGTACGACTCGACCTCGAGCCGCTCGCCATGCCTGAGCCGGAAGAACTCGACGCCGTGCAGCTCGAGCCGGTGGATCACGTCGGTCCACTGCGGCGGGACGAGATATGCGGCGGGTGGGGTAACCGTCTCGGCAATGCGCGTACCGCTGTAAAACGCAGTTTCGACGTCGATCGGGCGGTCGGAGTACTCCAGCACTTCGCCGCCGGTAATGTCGCTCTTACGCACCGTGAACTCGACGGCCTTGTAGACGATCGGTCCGGACTGGTCGGTGCGCTGCTCGCGCAGCACGACGTTTCCGTCGGGGCCGTCGGCACCGCGGGTTTTGAGCGCGAGTTCGTCGGCCGCCCGAATGGCGTCGCGTAGCGCCTCGGGACGACGGTTCAGCTCGTCCAGCACATGCCGTACGAATTCGTTTGTCGCCCGCACACGCTGCTTGTACGTCTTGTGTGCGTGTGCCTCGAGCAGGATCGACGGCCGATTGCAGATCGCGGCGTAGCCGGTCGAGAAGCGCGGCATGAATGCACCGGGGCCACCTATGCCCTTGGAGAGGTCCTTCCGCTCGCGCGGGCCGCTGTAAGGAAACACCAGGTGGCCATCCGCGGCGAGCGCCGGCAGGACGCTGGACAGCAGCGTCTCATCCATCCACCTGGCGATGGGCGGCGCGACAAGATGCTGGTTCGTGGCGGCGTAAAGCAGCACGTACTGGTGATCGCTGCCATTGGTGGTGTGGTTGTCGAAGAAGAAGTCGGGCTGCCAGGCGACCCAGGCCCGCAACCAGGCCTGCATCTCGACGGCGTCGGCCTTAGTGTAATCACGGTTGAGGTTCAGGTTCGTGGCGGTGACCCGCCAGCCGGTCTCCAGCGGCCCGTTCTGATTGATGCGGCTGTGCGGGCTGAAGCGTTCGTGCCCGTCCACGTTGAAAATGGGCATGATCAGCAGAACGACCTCGTTGAGCAGGTCTTTGCGCGTACCGGTGATGAGAATGTCGCGG
>JAUWXH010000512.1 GCA_030616465.1 Planctomycetota bacterium
ACACGAGCCTGTGCTACGTGCTCAACCACTACGTCGGCGAGGTCGGCCCCAGAGAACTGGCAGTCCTGCTGGCCGGAAAGAAGACGGTCAACGGCTATCCCGAGGATCGGCGCGACCAGGTCGAGGAAGAGCTAACGGATATGGTCGCTTACTATCCGGAGTCCGACGTAGCCCCGATCTACCTAGCGGTGTGCGGGCTGCTGAACCTGCTGGTGATCATGGATGCCATCTCCCGGGCGCAGACCGGCGGGCTGCCGGTCTTCCATCATGAGGTTTCCGCTGCCGGCAGCGAACAGAGCGGAGGGGCGAGGTGAACCTGCTACCGGACGAGGCCCTGGGACTGCTCTTCCTTCACCCGCTGAAACTCCCGGCCGGAGCGCGGCTGTGGATGTTTTTGCCGCTGGCGATGTGCATCGCCGTGGTATACCGGGGCACCCGGGCGCGCACGGCGCGTGAGCTGCCGCGGGCTGCGGTGATCACCTTCATCCACATCGTCATCGGTATGATCCTGATCGCACTGGCGGCGTACGCTCTGCACGCGCTGGTACTGTGGTGGTCGTGAGGGCAGACCGATCGCAAGCGGACTGCGCGCACCGCCGTCGGCGAGACGCCGGTGGCACATGGGAATGGCCGGGATGGGACCCAGCCGCTACATTCTGGGCAGTTCGGTCAGGCTGGGTAAGTGGCGACATCGAGCGGCAGGCAAATGTCGAATCGGGCCCCGCCGCCGGGGACGTTGGAGGCCGTGATCGTCCCGCGCATCTCGCTGACCAGGCCGTGGACGACGGCCAATCCCATGCCGGCCTTGTGAAGCTCGCCTGAGGCGAGCTCTCCCTTGCTGGTATGGAAGGGCTCGAAGACATGTTCCATATCTTCCGGGCTCAGACCGGAACCACTGTCCGCAATCGAGAGGCGCACGCCGTTTCCCTCGTGGCGGCCGAGCGTGACGGTGAGCGCGCCGCCGTTGGGCATCGCCTCGATTGCATTGTCCACCAGGTTGTCGAGGATGATCAGGAGCTGCTCGCGCGGGACGGAGAGGGTGGGGATTTTTTCCCAGTTCAGGGTAAGCCGGATGTGTCGCTGGCGCAAGCGGGGCTCATTCTTATCGAAGTAGTACAAGAGGGTTTCAGTCAGGTCGGACAGGTCCTGGGCGCGGTAGTCGGCCTGGGCGAAGGCCAGCAACTGCCGCGTGACCTGCGTGGCCCGGGCGACGGCGTCGGCCGTGCGGCGCAGAGCTCGACGCATGGCCGACATCGTGTTCAGGTTCATGGCGTATTCGAGGCTGGTGGCGATGCTGCACAGGAAGTTGTTGTAGTGGTGCGCGACGGCGCCGGAGAGTGTTCCGAGCGTGTTCAGGCGCTCTCGCTTCCGCAGGCTCCGCCGCAATTGCAGCCGTGCGGTGATATCGTGGAACCAGACGGTCACGCCTTCCAACGAGCCGCCCGTTCCGAGGATCGGCGTAAGCCAGACGGCGTACTCGGTCGCGTGGACCCCGGGCACGCTCAGGTGTGTGCGGAACTCGAGCGGCTCGAGCGTCTGGACGCACGATTTGAGATGCTCTTCGAAGGTGGGACGGTCCTCTTCCGGCAGTACGTTGACGACGGCGTCGCCCGCGCGGCATCCGTCGCGGTCGGCGAACAGCTTTCGGCCGTGCGAATTGCACGCGAGGATCCGGCCGGTCGGGTCACAGGCGAAGACCGCCAGGCCGGCGCCGTCGAAGAGGCGCTCGAAGAAGCCGACGTCGAGCCGCGGCGACATACTCACGCCCCTAGCCCGGCCGACCGACATGAGTGAGCTCCGGTCGCAAGAACACGTAGGAATCGTAGCGCCGACCGTCCTCTTCGCTGATCAGGAACGCTCCGCCGATCAGCCCGAATACCTCCGCGTCGGCGCTGGGTGCCAACAGCATGAACTCGCCCGGCCCGAGGGTCACCGAGAAACCCGCCGCGCGGAAGATCCGGCCGCTCTGCTTGGGCGTTTGCCACAGGCCGGCTTCCGTGCGTACCCAGCGCCAGCCCGGGAGGCGCTGGCGCACCTCGGGGTAAACGAGCAGACGCACGAGATCGCCCTGTTGCAGATCCGGTCCGCAGGTCACCAGCAGGACATTGCGGCTCTGCGGCCAGGT
>JAUWXH010000035.1 GCA_030616465.1 Planctomycetota bacterium
CGTAGAACTCGCGCTGCGGCCGGACGCAGATCGGCGGCAATGCACTGTCCCCGACAATGCCTACCGTGATTTCGTCGCCGGCGATGAATCGCTCCAGCAGCGCGCGGCCATATCGCTCCACGACGGCCCGGATGCTAGGCAGCAACGCATCGGCCTCACGCACGATCGTCGTTAAGACGCTGCTGCCCTCGGCGACCGGTTTCACGACTACCGGCGGCGCCAGCCGCGGCGCGCCATGCGCCAGGCTCTCCTTCGTGACGACCTCAAACGCGGGCGTGTCTATTCCCAGCTCGGCGACGCGCTGCTTCGCCGCCACCTTGTCCATCGCCAGGGCGCAGGCCCGCGACCCGGACCCGACGAAGCGGATCCCGCGCCGTTCGAGAATCTCTTGCAGGACCCCGTCTTCGCCGAACGTGCCGTGCAGCGCGGGAAAAACCACGTCGGCGGGCTGTTCGAGTGCGGCCAGGTTGTCGGGGCCGATGTCGGAGACGAAGACATCGTGCCCGCGCCGACGCAGCGCGTCCGCCACCGCCTCCCCCGAGGCGAGACTGATCTCGCGTTCGGCACTCGGCCCGCCTCGCAGGACTGTGATTCGCAGCCGCCGCATGGTCGTTGGCGATTCTTCAATCACCGGACATGTCGTGTGCATCCGTTCACCATACATCGACCTCGAGCTCCAACTCGACATCGGCGGTTGCCCGCACGCGTTCCCTCGCGTGATCGATCAAGTGTAACACGTCGGCGGCGGTGGCGTCAGCGCCGGCGAGGATGAAATTGGCGTGTTTCGTGCTGATCTCCGCGCCCCCGTAACGTTGCCCCTTCAGACCCGCTTGCTCCAGCAGCGCGCCCGCCGGCTGCCCGGGCGGGTTCTTGAAGATGCAGCCGGCCGTGCGCTGACCGACCGGCGGTTGGCTCTGCTGCTTGAGCGTCCAGACCTCGTGATACTTCTTGAGCGCCGCTTCGCCGTCGCCACGCCGCAGAGCGAACTTGGCCCCCAGGATCGTACACCCGGCTAGGCCGGTCCGCCGATAGCCGAAACCGATCTCGGCCGCCGGTCGCGTGACAATCCGCCCATGCGCATCGATCAGCCGCACGGCGTCCACGACATCCGCGATCTGCCCGTACTTCCCGCCGGCGTTCATCCGAACCAGACCTCCCACCGAGCCCGGGACGCCCGCCAACCCTTCCAGCCCGACCAGCCCACGCTCCAGGCAGGTTTTGACGAGCTGGGGGAAGTCGGCGCCGGCGGCGGCGTAGACCTGCTCTCCTTTGAAACGGACCTCCTCGAAAGCCGGTCCTCCCAGCTTGATCACCGCGCCGTCGAAGCCTTCGTCACGCGCGATCACGTTGGCTCCCTGCCCGAGGATCCGCCAGGCGATGCCCAGCTCACGGCAGCGGGCCAGCAGCGCCGCCAGTTCGTCTTCGTCCGGTGGGGTGAAGAACCAGCGGGCCGGTCCGCCCAGGCGATACCAGGTGTGGTCCCGCAAGGGTACGTCACGCCTGCAAATTTGCTCGAAGCCGCTGAACCAGCTCATCGGCCACTTTCCAGATGTCGCCGGCCCCCATGGTAATCACCAGATCGCCGCTGGCCAGCTCGCCGGCGAGGCCGTCCACTATGTCGTCGAATCGGGCGATGTGGATGGCGTCGCCGCCGTTGCCGCGGATGCGCTCGACCAGGTCGTCCGCGCAGACGGTTTCCCGCTCGCGCTCGGAGTCGCGCACGAAGAAGATCTTCGGGACGACCACGCGGTCCGCCAACTCGAAGCTGCGGGCGAAATCCGCCAGCAGGAAGCGCGTCCGTGAGTGCTGGTGCGGCTGGAAGACACACCAGAGCCGCTTGGGGCGGTAGTGCTGCCGGGCGGCCTGGAGCGTGGCGCGGATCTCGGTGGGGTGGTGAGCGTAGTCGTCCACGACGTTCACGCCGGCGACCTCGCCGCGTCGTTCGAGCCGCCGCTTGGCCCCGCGGAAATCCGCCAACGCCGTCCGAATCGACTCCCACCCGACGCCGCAGCGGTGGGCCAGGGCGATCACCGCCAACGCGTTGAACACGTTGTGTCGGCCCGGGATGCCCAGCTTCACCCGTCCCAGCGGGCTGCCGCGATGCTGCACGCCAAACGAGTAACATCCGTCGGCATCACGCAGCTCCGTCGCCCGCCATGTGTCGCGCTCGTCTTGGCCGAAGGTTTCCACGGGGGCGGCAAGCTGGTCTTTGACGTTGCGGCAGCGCGGGTCGCCGCCGTTCAGGACGATTAACCCGTCGGCCGGTACTCGCCGGCCGAAATCGGCGAACGCGGCCGTGATCGCCGGCAGGTCCGCGTAGCAGTCGAGGTGATCCTCCTCGATGTTGAGGATGGCGGCCGCCTGCGGGTGGAGGTTCAGGAAGGAGCGGTCGTACTCGCAGGCTTCGGCGACGAAGTGGGGCCCGTCGCCGACCCCGCTCCCACCGCCCAACTGTTCGCATTCGGCCCCGACGATGAAGCTGGGGTCACGCCCGGCCTGACGAAGTGCGAACGCCAGCCACGCGGTGGTGGTGCTCTTACCGTGCGTGCCGCTGATCGCGATGCCCTCACGCTGGGACATCAGCAGCCCGAGCATCTCGGCGTATTTCAAGACGTTCAACCCGCGGCGGACCGCTTCGCGCAGCTCGGGGTGATCGGCCGGGATGGCAGCGGAAGCGACGACCAGCTCGGCCCCGGCGGGAATCGTCTCGGCGCGTTGTTCCGTCCAGACCTGCGCGCCGCCTTGTCGCAGGCGCGCCAGCGCCGCGGACATGCACCGATCCGAGCCGCTCACGCGCGCCCCGCAACGCTGCAACACCGCGGCGAGCCCGGCCATGCCGCTGCCGCCGATCCCCACCATGTGAATGGGCACGTTGCGGAAGCCGCGCTCGGCTGGACGGTTCGGCGCTGGGCCGGTGCGCAATGACACTGCCGCGGATTCCATGCTCACCGCCGGGAAAAGTAACCGATCTCAGGGGAGCGCGGCAACTGGCGTCGGCAAACGCCAATTTCCCGCAGTCGGTTCATCGACCGACCGGCAAGAGTTCTTGAGCACAACTTTGCACTTTGCTCGTCGGTGTGGTAGACCAACGCAGTGCTCCTGTGCCGCCGCGGTCGCTCAACTCGGCCTAGGCGGACGACGCGCTGAACGGGGCCCTTGGCGAATGTCCGACACGCCTGTGAATGCGGATGCCCACGCGGCCGCGCAGCGGCTCCGCAGCCGCCTCTCACGCATCAGCCTGCTGCTTTCCCTGGCGCTGATCGCGGCCACCTACCTGCTCATCAGCCCGCCTCCCGACCGAACCTACCCCGGCGCCATCCCCTGGCGCGACGGCTCGCTCCTCAAAAAGGTAACCGAGGCGATGTCGCTGGGTGGGGCGGCGGCAACCATCCGCGGCGTCGAGATCAAGGACTTCGCCTTCCACCTGGCCGTCGTTGCCGGCCTGGCACTGCTGGCCGTGCGGGTCATAGCGCTTGGCGTGCGACTGCCGGATCGCAAGCAGCTCAGGTCACCCTGGCTGGCCGCCCAGCTCCTCTTGGGTGGGTGGGTGGCCTTGTCCGCTCTTAGCGCTTTTTGGTCGCGTGACGCGGAGATCTCGCTCGCCCAGGCAGCCCTGTACGGCTTGGCCCTGAGCTGGGCCCTGACTCTGGCCTGGACCCTCGAGAGTCGTGACATTCCGTGGTTGCTCGGCGGCTTGGTGGCTATTTCCGCCGTGGGGGCCGCCCTGTGCGTGTGGTATTACCATGAGCGCAACCCCTACCACCGCCCCGGGTTTCCGCTCGGGAACCCCGCTACGCTGGCCGCGTGCACCGTGCCGGCCATGCTGGCGGCCCTCTGTATGCTCGCCGGGGGCCTCTGGTCCCGCCTGCGGGAGGGCAGGGGCTGGTCGTGGGCGGCGGTGCTCGGTGCCGCGCTCGCCTTGGTTCCGCTCTGCTGGTGTTTCAAGCTGACCGGCTCGCGGGCGGCCATGGTCGGGCTGGCCGTCGGGTTGGCCGTCGGACTGGCCGTCGTGGTTTTCGCTCATGTCGGCCGCTCGGGGCGCTGGGTCGCCATTGCCATGGTGGCCGCCCTGGCCTTGTTGGGCCTCGGCGGATCGTGGTGGCTGTACTCCTCCCGACTCGATCTGGCCATGGCTCGCGGTGCCACCGTGCGATTCCGCCTCTACGCCTGGCGCTACGCCGCCGAAATGTGGCAGCAGCGACCCGTCAGCGGGATCGGGGCCGGCTCCTATACGCGGCTGGCGGCGTCACGCTCGTTGCCCGACCGGACCCTCGACCCCGGGGCGTTCATGGGCGAACTCGTCGAGCACGCCCATAACGAGCTCTTCGAGGTGCTGACCGAGATCGGCTTGCTCGGCGGGCTCACCTTCGTGGGCGGTTACGTTGCCACCTTCGTCGCCGCCGCCGGGCTGCCGCGCACACGCTTCGGTCGGCAGCGACGCTGGCTGCTCACCGCGTTGATTGCGGGACTGGCCGCTCTGCTGGCCGACTCGATGGGCAGCGTCGGCTTGCGCTTGCCGGGCATGCCGCCCATCTTCTATACGCTGCTCGGCGTGCTGTGGGCGGCGTGCCGTTGTGGCGCGCGCGAGCAGGAGGCAGCCGCGGGGTCGGTCGGCGAGCCGCGCCCGCCGCGCACCGCCCCGCAGACCGTTGGGATCGCGGCACTGTGCCTGATCTTTGCTATCGCGGGCGGGTGGCTGACATTGCGGAATTGGAGCGGCGTGCTGCATGAGCAGACGGCCGACGTTGCCTACCGTCAGGGTCGCTACGGCGAGGCCGGTCAGCACGCGGTGATGGCGCAGCCGCGCTTGCTCGATCCGGTCCGCAAGCTGGGCGCGAACCTGCGCTCCGTGCACTGCCGATTCGAGCTCGCCCGGGCCGAGTTCGCGCATTGGCACGAGCTTCGCGCGCGCGCGCGGGACGTAGCCGTGGACTTGCCTGCACCCACGAGCATGCCGAGCGCCCCGTCCACTCGTGCGCGGAAACATGCCGTCGCACGCTGCCAAGCGGTGTACCTTGCGGCCGCCACGCTCAACCGCCGCGCACCGACGTTCGGCCGCATGACGGCGATCGGTGCCCACTGCGCCGAAATGCTGGCGGAGCTGCACGTGGCGGATGAACCGCAGCGGGCGCGCGAGTGGCACCAACGAGCCGAGCAGGCCTGGCGCTTTCAGCGTCTTCTGAGCCCCTATGACGTGGAAGCCTTGCTGGCGTTGACCAGCTACCCTGGAACCGTCCCCGACTATCTGGCCCTGCTGCGCGACGCGCTACGGGCCGGGTTCACGCCGGGGCAGCAGACGGCCTGGTTGGACGCGCTGCGGAAACTGGCGGGCAAGCCGGGTTTCGAGCCGACGCTGGAGGCGTTTGTCCGCGCCGCCGGACCGTTCGACCCACAGACCGACTTGAACTCGCTGGTCGCGTCGATGGCGCCGGAGATCTACCGGCTGTCGGCGGCATACAAGTATGCATGTGCCGATTTCGCCGGCGCTGAGAGCGACGCTGCTCGCGCGGCTGACCTCTACGAGCCGATGCGGCCCCGCTTTCCCAAGCTGTTTTCGGTTGCCCTGGCCTATCAGGCCGAGTACGCGTTCCTCTCGACCCCCGGTGATCCGTCCCACGCCATTGAACTCGTGCAGCGCGCTATCGACGCACTGCCGCACATTCAGGAGCAGAAATACGAGGAGTTGCTACGCCCGTTTCGGGTGCACCTGGCGCGCTATCTGCTCGCTGGCGGCCGTGAGGAGGAAGCCGGCGAGCTGCTTCGTAGAACGCTGGACGACGAGTTGGCAGTGGTGTCTGCGCTCGCCAATACCTACGTGGGGCTGGCACAGACCTTCATGGTTGGGCCGGCCGCTTTGCCCCCTGACGGACGCCCGCCGGTGCGCCTGTGGCTGCGAGCCGCCCTCCGCCTTCAGACGGACCACTGGCGCGCCTGGAGTTGGCTGGTTTGGCTGGAGGCCGAGGCGGGTGACAGCGCGGCCGTCGAGTCGGCGCTGCGAGAGGCCGCGGCGGCCGGGGTCAGCACTGAGGACCTGCGCCGCATCCGCAACAGCTTGAGTCAAGAGTTCCCGCACCTGCGCGAGGAGTTGGAGCACAAGCCGATCAAGAACGGTGAATAGCGCACGACCCCAGCCTGGCCTGCACAAACCACCCCTCGCCGATCCGGCGGGCCCGAATCGGTTCAGCCAGGCGTAGCGCTTCGCGTACGGATGGCACGCCGAGCCCACCCAGGGCACCCGACGCGTACCGACCCCCGATGAGCAGAGGGGCCTGGTAGATGTGGACCTCGTCGGCCAGCCCCTGATCGAAGAAGCTGCCCAGCACGCGCCCGCCGCCTTCCACAAGCACGTTCGTCATCGCCCGGGCGCCCAACGTTTCCAGTACAGCGTCCAGCGAGAGCCCCGCGCCGTCGCGCTGAACGCGATGGATCACGCAGTCGGCCTGCTCGAGTCTCTTGGTACGCGAGCGCGGCACGCGCGGGCCGCAGAAGATCCAGGTCGGGATGCGCCTGGCGGTTTTGACGAGCCGGGCTTGCGGCGGCGTCCGCAGCCGGGTATCGAGCACGACGCGGACGGCGACGCGGCGCGGGCGACCGACGCGGCAAGTCAGTAGCGGATCGTCCGCCATGACCGTCCCCACCCCGACGATCACGGCATCCACCCGCCCCCGCGTGCGCTGGGCCTGAGCGCGCATCCGCCGGTCCGTGATCCACTTCGAATCGCCCGTGCGCGTGGCGATCTTCCCATCCAGGCTCTGGGCCCATTTGAGAATCACCCACGGCCGACCGCGCTGGGTCAGCTTGATGTACGGCGCGTTCAGCTCGGTGGCTTCCCGTTGGAGCAGGCCGACCTCGACCCGCACTCCGGCCGCGCGCAGGACCCGCAAGCCCCGGCCCGCGACGCGGGGGTTCGGGTCGCGCATCGCCGCCAGCACACGCCCCACGCCGGCTTCGATCAACGCATCGGTGCAGGGCGGCGTCTTGCCCGCAAAACAGCACGGCTCGAGCGTTACGTAGATGATGGCACCCTTCGCGGGGCCTTTGCACCGCCGCAGCGCCTCCACCTCGGCGTGCGGGCCGCCGAAGCGCCGATGGTAGCCCTCGCCGATGATCTTGCCCCCGCGGACGAGCACGCACCCGACCAGGGGATTGGGCTCGGCGCGACCCTGCCCACGGGCGGCCAGGTGCAACGCCCGTTGCATGAAGCCGGCCTCCGCGGGCATGCTCGCCGTCACCGCAGGCCTCCCGTCAGCCCGTCACGGCGCGTGGGCGGCGTGTTCGGCCGTCGGTCCGCCGCGCTTGCGTTCCGCTTCCAGCAGGAAATCCTCGTCGGTCAGCGTGACGTTCCGGTCCAGGTCTTCGTAGAGATAGGCGGCGTCGAGGCGACCCGAAGGGTACTTCAGGACAGTGGCGGCGGGCAGGTCGGTCTCGACGTCGATGTACAGGTCCTGGATCGATACCTTGGAGCGCGTCGGCGAATACTCCAGCCGCAGATGGTGCACCATCCGCTCGCTGGCGCGCATCGCCATCAGCCCGTGGTAGGTGACCACGACGTCGTCGCCGGCCGTCTCCATCGTCCGCACCGAGCGTTCCATCAGCCGTTCCAGTCCGAAGGTGGTCAAGGGGTATTTCGCCTCGCCCCAGGTGACCGGCGTTTGCAGATCCACCGCGGTGATCCGTGGCGCTAGGCCGAACAGCCCGTGCCGCGGTACAAACCGGACCTTGTTGCCTTTCCGGCCTTCGACGTAAGTCGATTCGCCGTACTTCACCTTCGGGTCCAGCCACTTCATGCGGATGCTGAAGGGCCGGCGGCGGAACCAGCAGGTGATCCGCTCGGGGCCGTAGAGTAGCTTGAACAGCCCGCGACGCTCCTGACGCGTGAACGTCAGCGTGTATTGCTCCAGTGCCCGGCAGTTGTCGGCGACCTTCCGTAGGTAGCCGATCGGATCACGCCGGACCGCGTCGGCGCGCGCGTCGGCTTGGGCCGCGGGCAGGCCCACCAGCTGCCCGAGGCGCGGCTCGATCCCGACCTCGCGACCGGCGCAGCCGGGCGCCGCGAACACGGCGGTCGCCAGCAGCCCCAGAACACACAGGCCCCGTGTTGCAGAGTGTCTATCCACGGTTCTCTCTTTTTCCGTCACACGCGCTTGGCGAAAACAACCCCCCGAAACCCGCTTCGGCTGGTACATTGTAGCGACGAACACCGGTCTTGTCGTCTCTGGGCGAGTGCGTCAGTTTGCCTGTCGTGTCCGCTTCGCGGGTGCAATCGCGTCTCTACCGAGCTACTCACCCAGCAGCGCTGCCAGTTCGCCTGCCAGCGACGGTCGCCAGCCGATGAACACGCCCCGGATCTTTCCCCGCCGATCGACCACGCGAAACACCGGCAATTCCGGCGGGGCTTCGCCGACCACCGGCGGCCCAACCAGCACGGTCGTCAGATCCTGCCCGCAGCGCTGCGCCGCCCGACGCGCCAGCTCAACGTCGCGGTCCAGGTTGAGGCAGACCACGTGAACGGGTTTGTCGGCCAGCTCGCGCTGCAGGCGGCGTAGCGTCTCGAAGGCCCGCAGGCTCTCGAGCGATTCCGCGCTCCAGAAACACTCCACCACGTAGCGATCACGCAGCGCCTCGCTGTTGATGGTTTGCCCGGCCGGGTCCTGCAAAGACCAGTCCGCCGCGGTCTGGCCGAGCCAGCGCTGCCCGAGCCAGGCCCGCGCCTCCAGCCGCTCCCGCTGGGCCGCCAACTGTTGCGGAGCGACGGCTCCCAGTTGCCGCAGCGGCGACGGCTCATCCCGCTTCAGATCGACCATGAACTCCTCCCACAGCCGGTTCAGTTGCCGGAACGTCTGCTCCAGGCGTGTGGGTTCATTGACGATCTGCTGCAAGTAGCGGTCTTCGTGCCGGAGTGTACGTAGGTATCGTTGGACCTCGGCGGTGCGCCGAACACACCAGCTCTTCTCACACCGCTTGCGCAGCCGCAGCACGGTGATCGCTTTGGTGTGCAGGCCGGCGTGCCGATCGTCCCGCCGCGACTCCACTCGCGTAACGATGCCGGCCTCCCGGTCGAACCAGAAGCTGCCCGATTGTGATTGACCCACAAAGTCCGCGACGCCGGTGGGATCTTCCACCACAAACTCCACGCGCACGTGGCCGGCGAAACGGGGGTCGGGTCCGATCCGCGTGCAGCGCCAACGCTGTCCATACAGGTCCGGCGTCGTGGTCCAGGTAGGGTCGGGTTGCAGGGCCGGGCGCAGCTCGGGGAAGAGCTCGAAGGCGGGCTCGAGCTCGGCCAGGCGCGTTTGCACGACATCGGGCAGTCGTCGTCGGCCGCGCTGGTCGACGTAGAAGACCGCTCCGCGGACGGGTTCGACGCGGCCGTCTCGCGATCGCGTCTCTTCCAGCAGCAGCAGGTTCTCGTCGCCCTCGCGCGCCAGGCACCAGAGCCGGATCTGGTCCACGACGCGCTGCTGCTCTTGGCCCGTCTCCAGCGCCGAGTCAAGTGCCCGCCGCTCATAGACCAGATGCTCGCCCGGCTGCAACGCGTATCGCAGCGGGATGTTGCTCTCCACGGGCGGCAACACCGGCTG
>JAUWXH010000300.1 GCA_030616465.1 Planctomycetota bacterium
CTGCGGATCTCCGTCCGGGGGCGGCGGACTGAGCGCGTCGTGCGGCACGATCAGTTCGGGGATGGCTATGAATCGGGCCGCGTGCTCGCGCACTTGTTCGACCAGGGCCGGGTCCCAGCCGCGACGGTCGCGCAGCTCGATGTCTTCGTAGCCCAGTTGCCAGGCCCGCAGCAGACCGCTGAAATACGCCAGAGTCGGGCTGGACCGCCTGCGCCAGTTGCTGTTGGTTTCGATGAACTCATGGGTTGGAATGCCGCGCGCGGCTGCGGGCGCGAGGATCACGCCGGTGGTTTCGATCCGCTGTCGAGCGAGTTGGCGGACGAGGTTGCCGATCTGGCGGAAGTTTTCGGTTTCCCGGTTCGACGTGCGGCTTGTGACCATGGGCACACCGATCTTGACCGCCCCGCAGCCCAGGGCTGCCGCCAGCTCATGTGCCCCGGCAGTATCCCCACCTCGCCAGGGGCCGATGTCCACGCCGAGGTCCGCCCGCCGGCGTGCGCCGAGCGGCAGCTCAGCCAGAACGGCAAAGCGCATCGTCCGCTCCATGAGCAAGTGATTGCCGGCCAGGATGCGCAAGCTAGCCCGGTACAGGCCCGGCGTGAGCGCCGGGATACGCAGGGAGACCGTCGCCGGCGCTGGAGATCGGGCGGACTGCGTTTCGGGCGATTGCCCGGCGACGTGCCGCCCGCCCGTCTCAGCCTCGACGACCGCCCCGGAGCGGTTCAGCGCCGAGGGGACATCGGCCCGTTCGGTGTGGCACACCCGGTCAGCGCTGTCCGTAATGACGAACTCGGCATCGAGCCCCTGCGCGGTGGCACTGGCGAACTCCAACAGGAACGACTCGGCTTGCCCCGCAGCGACGATGCCGCCCGGGTTCGACAGCCGCAGTCGTGCCTTCGGCAGACGATAGACGGAGATGTCGTCGAACCACGCGCGGGCGTGAATGTCCCGGCGGATGATCGGGTCCACCTCCAACTCGCTCGGGCTGCACCACACGTACGATTGCAGAATCCACAGCCGCGGACGCAGCGCATAGGCGGTTGGATAATCGCCCGGCACATCGACCCGCAGAAGCTGCCACGCGGTCGCCTCAGACGGGTCCGACCGGATCAGCTCGCTGACGCGGTTGCTGCGCGGGATCGTCTCGCCATAGCGGTCCACCAGGTAGACCTCGAGGAAGGCCCGCGCCTGCCGCAGCCCCTCGGTCCGCACGTACGCGTCCACCCGATAGTCCGACCCGGGAATCACCGTCAGATCCCGCTGCCGGTACTCATACCCGACGTTCCCGCCGATCAGCCGGAGCTGGAACGACGGCGGAGCCTCGTGCCCGATCTCATGGTCGAACCGGCCGCGGGCATACGTCGGCAGCCCCGGACCCGCCAGCCGCATCCAGTGCATGGGCGTTTCCTCGTAGTTGCCCAGCGGCTGCTCGTCGAAATCGAAGTGCTTGACCAGCTTGTAGAAGTCTGTCGGTTGCGTGTCCGAATCCGGCCCGCGCTGCGGCTCGTCCGCCCGGGCAAGGCTTCCGCCGATTAGGCAGACCGATAATGCAGATGCGATGACTAGGTGCACCGCGGACGGCGCGTACACTATGCACGTCATGTTTTAGCTATCGGTCGTGCCGGTGGGGGTGTTGAAAACGGGCACGCGTGGGCGGAAAGGCCGCCTGACCCGCTTCCGACCCGGTCCGCCCGTTCGCCGAGGGGCTGCGGTGCGTCTATGCACCGGCCGGCGGTGCCGGGGGGCCGCTCTGCCCCGGAGCGATCGCTGCCGCCCACGTTGCCCGCGCAATGCCGGCCTGTTCACGGAACCGTCTGCCCAGCCGGACGTAGAGGATGAACGCCATCACCTCGAGGACGAGCACGGCTAAGGCGAGTGTGACGACAACACATACTGCGGCCATCATGCCGCTGCCGCCGAAGCTGGCGGCCCAGGCTCCGAAGCCTGTCTGTGTGGCGCCCGACGGTGCGGAGCTCGTGGCCGTGCCTGCCCCGGTTCCAGGCCGTGTCATCCCGACGACCGAAGGGAGGAGGGATCTGGCCACGAATCGAATATGCCTTCGGCGTCGCGGGCAGATCCGCTGTGCGGCGCAGCCGGATTCCTCGCCGCTAGCGCTCCTCGGAATGACATAGAACCGGGCGTGTCAACGGGGCAACAGCGACCGGTCTAGAACAGCACCGGCTTGCCCAGCTTGCGCCGCACCACGGCCCACTGACCAGCATGCATCAGTTCGTGGAGGCCGAGGACCAGCAGGGCCGCTCCGATCGTTGGCGCGTACTCCCGCATGGGCTCGGGAGCGGGTTTGCCAAGGTCGGCCTCCGGTGTGGCGTCCACGGCTGCCTTCGCCGCCGCCCGCATCTTGTCCAGCAAGGCCAAGTACTCGTCCTTGCCTGCGAACCCGGCGGGATCGTCCGACTTGGCGGTTTCCGCGCTGTAGGCGGCTGCAAACCCAGCCGGCAACTCGGGCATCTTGTGACCCAGCATCGTCCCCATCTCATGGGCTGAGGCGATCAGGTGCCCCAGTTGCCAGGCGATGTGGTTCGCCCCCGGGACCGGGCGGACCAACAAATCGGCATCGCTCATGTCGCTGAGGTATGCGGTGGTGACTTTTTGCGAGAACTCCACGGCTTCGTTGAACACGTGTTTGGCGGTCATGGATCGCACTCCTTTCGGGCTGTTGTGACGGATGCAAACTCGCCGGCTGGGCGTAGAATAGCGTCGCGGTTGCGGTTCGGCGACCGGCTGCGCTTTCGGTCGTGCCTGGCGCGGCCGGTACGGTCGGCGACGGGTGTCGTGCGGTTGGCCAGTCCGGACATTAGCAAGTAGCCATTAGCAGTCAGCCATTACTCGTGATTCAGCTCATCGGCATCCTGAACGTCACGCGCGACTCGTTCTCCGACGGCGGGCGGTTCCTGGACCCCGAGGCCGCGTTGGAGCATGCCCGACAACTGGCTGCCGACGGGGCCGACATCATCGACGTCGGGGCCGAATCGACCCATCCCGACGCCGAGGACGTGCCGGCCGAAGTCGAGATCGAACGCCTGACGCCGGTGATCGAGCGGTTGAAGGCCGACGACGTTCAGGTCTCGGTGGACACGCACAAGCCGGCGGTGATGCGGCAAGTGCTGGCGCTCGGAGCGGACCTGATCAACGACGTTACCGCCCTATGCGATCCGGAAGCGGTGGCCGCCGTCCGCGATTCGGACGCCCGGCTGATCATCATGCACTCGCGGGCCTCCGGCGCGCGGGCCGAACGCAGGGTGGCAACTCCGCCTTCACGGCGAACATGGCCGCTTGAGAAGCGGCCATGCCACCCACCGGAGACGATCGTCGATAAAATCCTGGCGTTCTTCGAGCGGCGGGTTGCGGAGTTGACGGCGGCGGGCATCGCTCGTGAGCGGCTGATCCTCGATCCCGGCATGGGCTTTTTTCTCAGCCCGCTTCCGGAGGACAGTCTCGCCGTGTTGCGCGAACTGGAGCGTATTGCCGCGCTCGGTTTGCCGGTGTGCGTCTCCACGTCGCGGAAGTCGTTCATCGGGTCCGTTCTGGGCGGGGAGGGAACGCCGCGCCCGGTGTCCCAGCGTGGTGCGGGAACGCTGGCAACGGAGCTGTGGGCGGCCCGGCACGGGGTGGCCTATATCCGCACGCACGACGTCCGGGCCCTACGTGACGCGTTGACCATGCTCACGGCCATCGAGCGCGGTGCCACACCCGCCCCGAGGGTGGGGGACTGACCTGGGCGGCGAACGGGGGGTGCGGCGTGGCCCGCCGAGCCGTACAATCCGCCCATTCACATAGGCTTCATTGTCACAGAAAGGAGCCGCAGCCATGAACCCCTTCACAGGTACGTACACCGCATTGATTACGCCGTTTCGCGAGGGGCAGGTCGATTACGAGGCGCTCGAGAAGATCGTCGAGCACCAGATCGAGGCGGGGGTGGACGGGCTGGTGCCGTGCGGCACGACCGGCGAAGCGCCCACGCTCACGCACTATGAGCACGATGAGGTCATCGAACGGGTCATCAAATTCGTGC
>JAUWXH010000318.1 GCA_030616465.1 Planctomycetota bacterium
CCTTGAACTGCTGTTCGGTCATGTTGGATTGAATGCCCAGTGCGGACGGGCGCGCCCGTTCGTTCGAAAGGGTTACCGTGCCGGCGCCGGGCTGAATAACAGGTGGGTCACGACCCACCCTACGTTCGTCCTCCTCGCAACGGAGCAGGACCGCTTCGACTTCCCGGGCACGCTGCTCGTGGCCGGCTGGCTGGTAGAGCAGGAGGTGGACCGTCTTTTCGAGATGGTCGAAGACGATCACCTCGCCGGGGAACAGGAAGTACGCGTCGGGGACACCCAGGTCATCCGGGTTTTCGTCGGGCAGTCTCTCGCACAGCCGCACGACGTCGTAGCCGAAGTATCCGACCGCGCCGCCGCAGAAGGGGGCGACCGGCGGGGCGTCGCTCTGGACGCGGGTGAGCTTGCGCAGGGCTTCGAGCGGGTTGGCCCGTGCACGGAGCGTTTGCCCGCCGACTTGCAGCTCGATGTCCTGGTCTTTGGCGCGGAAGACGGCGCGGGCCCTGCCGCCGATGAAGGAATAGCGTCCCCGCCCGCCGTGCGCTTCCATGGATTCGTAGACGAAGACGAACGGTTCGTCGCCGTAGAGCTCCGCGGCGGCCTTGAGAGGCACGGCCCGGGCCGGGATGCGGCGATGCCAGGAACGGACTTCGGGCAAATCGGGGAGCATCACAGGGTCGGCAACGAGTTTCGCTTGACGGCAGGTACGATCATTCTGAGTTCTTCCATCAGCTCGTCGAACATTTCGAGCGAGAGCGTTTGCGGGCCATCCGAGAGGGCCTGGTTGGGATCGGGGTGGGCCTCGACCATCAGACCGTCGGCGCCCGCGGCAATCGCCGCCCGCGCCAGCGGGATCACGATGTCACGTCGTCCGGCGGCGTGGCTGGGGTCCACCACCACCGGCAGGTGCGAGATCCGCTTGAGTTCGGGCACGACGCTGAGATCCAGCGTGAAGCGCGAGTAGTCGCTGAACGTGCGAATGCCGCGCTCGCAGAGTATCACCTTGTGGTTGCCCTCGGACATGATGTACTCCGCCGCCAGCAGGAACTCCTCGAACGTCGCCGCCATGCCGCGCTTCAGCAGCACCGGTTTGCCGCACTGCCCGGCCCGCTTGAGCAAGGCGTAGTTCTGCATGTTACGCGCCCCGATCTGGATGACGTCGGCCACCTCGGCGACCAGATCGATCTCGTCGGTGCTGAGCGCTTCGGTGACGATCGGCAGACCGGTCGCGGCCCGGGCCTCCGCGAGGATCTCGAGCCCCTTGCGGCCCAGCCCCTGAAAGGCGTAGGGCGAGGTCCGCGGCTTGAACGCCCCGCCGCGGAGCATGTGCGCCCCCAGCTCCTTGAGCCGCTGCGCGGTCTCCACCATTTGCTCGCGCGACTCGACCGCGCACGGGCCGGCAATCACGACGATGTCTCGTCCGCCGAGTTCGACGCCGGCGATGGTGAGGACCGTGTTGTCGGGTTTCATATCCCGACTGGTGAGCTTGTAGGGGCGTGTAACGCGAATGACCTCGATCACCCCCGGCAGGATGGAGAGCCGGTCGGGGTCGATGGGCTCGGTGTTACCGGTGATGCCGATGGCCAGCCGTGACGGGCCGGGCATCGCGTGGGGGGTGAGCCCCATGTCGCGGACCAGGTCACAAACGCGGTTTATATCTTCCTGAGCCGCGTCAGCCTTCATTACGATGAGCATGTCTGTCGCTCCGTTACGGCCGGCGGGGGCGCCGGCCGCTACATTCTGTGGGACTGGTTTTCAACCAGTCGTTCTACGGCCGGGACAGAGCCCGGCCGCTACGTGTCGCGTCCTTCAGTCCGCGGACCAGTTTTGTCCAGTCTTCGCCGCGGCGGATGGCCTCAATGATTCGGCTGGCCACCACGACGCCCGCCGCCTGCCCGCGCAGCGCACGCACTTGCTCGGCGGTGGAAATACCGAAGCCGACGGCGATCGGCTTGTCCGTTACGTCCTTGATCCTCCGCAAGAACCCGCCCAGCCCCGGGGCCAGCTCGGCACGCGCCCCGGTCGTACCCGTGAGGCTCACAGCGTAGATGAACCCATCGGTCAATTCGGCGACCTGGCGGATGCGGTCGGCAGTACTGGTGGGGGCCAGCAGGAAAACCAAGCTGATTTCGGACTTCCGCGCGGCGGCGAGCCATTCATCTGCCTCCTCGGCGGGTAGGTCGGGGATGATCAACCCGGAAGCGCCCGCCACCCTCATCGCCGGGAACAGCCGCTTCCGCCCGTAGGCCAGTAGCGGATTGAGATACGACATCAAGATCAGCGGGCAGGGGAGGTCGATAGCCTCGAGGGCATCGAGAATGCCCGCCAGCGAGACACCGCCCTCGAGCGCGACCTGCGAGGCATACTGGATGGTCGGCCCGTCGGCGATCGGGTCGCAAAAGGGGATGCCCAGTTCGAGCAGGTCCGCCCCGTTCTCGGCCAGTAGCGCGAGATTCTTCAGAGATTCCGCTAGAGACGGAAACCCCGCGGTTTGGTAGGGGATGAACGCGAGTTCGTCGCGTTGGCGGAGTTGCGCGAACGTCTGCGCGATCATCACACCAACCCCTCCACGATCTCCAGGTCCTTGTCGCCTCTGCCGGAGAGGTTGATGAGCACGATCTGATCGGCCGGTAGCGTTTTGGCCAGCTTCACCGCGTGGGCGATCGCGTGGGCGGGTTCCAGGGCCGGGATGATTCCTTCCAACGTCGAGAGCAGCTTGAAGGCCTCCAAAGCCTCATCGTCGGTGGCCAGCGTGTACTCGACGCGGCCGGTCTCGCGCAGATACGTGTGCTCCGGGCCGACGCCGGGGTAGTCCAGGCCGGCCGAAACCGAGTGTGTCGGGCGCACCTGTCCGTGGTCGTCCTGGAGGAGGAAGCTTTTGGCCCCGTGCAGGACGCCGACGCGGCCGTCGCAGAGGGTGGCGGCATGTTTGCCTGATTCGAGGCCGTAGCCGCCGCCCTCGACGCCGACCAGCCGCACGTCATCCTCGAGGAAGTCGTAGTAGATGCCGATCGCGTTTGAGCCGCCGCCCACGCAGGCAACGATCACGTCGGGCAGCCTTCCTTCTTTTTCCAAGATCTGCGCGCGGGTCTCGCGGCCGATGACCGCCTGAAAGTCGCGGACCATGGCCGGGTAGGGGTGTGGGCCGACGACCGACCCGATGACGTAATGCGTCGTCTGGACATTGGTGACCCAGTCGCGGATGGCTTCGTTGATGGCGTCCTTGAGCGTGCGGCTGCCGGCCTCAACCGTGATGACCTGCGTCCCCAGCAGGTCCATGCGCAGGACGTTCATGTGCTGCCGCTTGACGTCCTCGCTGCCCATGTACACGTGACATTCCAGCCCGAGCAGGGCAGCGGCGGTGGCGGTGGCCACGCCGTGCTGACCGGCCCCGGTCTCCGCGATGATCCGCGACTTGCCCATGCGCTGGGCCAGCAGCACCTGACCGATCGCGTTGTTGATCTTGTGGGCCCCGGTGTGGGCCAGGTCCTCGCGCTTCAGGTAGATCTTCGCCCCGCCGGCGTGCTGCGTGAGCCGCTCGGCGAAGTACAGCGGCGTCGGTCGCCCGGCGTAGTCGCGCAGCAGCGCGTGATAGCTTTCCTGAAACTGCGTGTCGTCTTTGAGCGACGAATATGCCTGCTCCAGCTCGTACAACGCGTGCATCAGCGTTTCGGGGACGAACCGTCCGCCGAACTCGCCGAAGTATCCACGCTCGTCGGGCAGGCTAGGTTGCATCTACTGGCTCGCTTCGGCCGGCGAGACGCCGGCCGCTACGTCGCATCGGCTTCCTTCACGGCCTGTACGAAAGCTGCG
>JAUWXH010000064.1 GCA_030616465.1 Planctomycetota bacterium
AACAGGCCCTCGAAGGACTGTGGGACTTATTCGACCTCTGCCGCTATCCGGAGCAGGTCCGCAGGGCTCCCGCCGGCAACCGCTGTTCCTATGCTGACATGGGCCGCTGCGACGCACCCTGCGACGGGTCGGCTCCGATCGAGGCATATCGGGCACACTGCCGTGCGGCGTGGCACTTCGCCTGTGGCGGCATCCAGGAATGGACTGTGGACGCGACTAGGCGGATGCAGGCCGCTGCTGCCGAACGGCAGTACGAGCGCGCTGGTCTGATCAAACGCCAACTGGCCTTCGCCGAGAAGTGGAAGCGCGATCGGTCGCCGCGTATTCGTCCCGATGAGCAGTTCAACGACCTGTTGGCGATTCCGGTGACCCGCCGGCGAGCACACAAGTTGTTCCTGTTTCGGCGCGGCCATCTGACCGATGGCCCGGTCCTATTGGATCGTAGGCTCGCCGTTGAGGCGTCCAAGTGGCTGACCGAGGCGCTCGCGCGTGACCCGGAAGCTGTCGATTCGACCATCCGGATGGAGCAAACTTGGCTGGTGGCGCACTTCCTTCAACACAAGGAGGCTCAATCAGCGATCCGCGTGCCGCTGCCGACCGGCGAGTTGCCGGGGGAACTCGCAGAAGTGCTGCGCGAGCAGGCGGAATTCCGGCTGAGGACCGGCGTGGCGAACGGCTCTGTGTAAGTGACCATCGGGCCGACGCTTGAGATGTTGTTCCCAACGCGCAAGTGGGGCGGGCCGACGGAGGAGGCGTCCTACCGCGGTTTGGCAGGCGTCAGTGTGTTCCGCCTGCCCTATGGCTCTGTTGGCTTGCGCGTCCGACCGGGCCGTGCTCCGCACCGGCATTTTGCGGACGTCAGTCTGTGAACGCGTGTTGGCGCGGATGGTGTGTTGGCGGAGACTATGTCGCGGGCGGGTTGCCGCCGAGCGAGCGCGGTGGTACAAGCGTGCCCGTGAAGCCGTTCAAGGAGGATATGGCGATGCGTATCAGAGGGGTCCGTGCCGGGATGCTCGTGACGATGCTGGGGTTGGGTTCCATGCTCTTTCAGAGCTGCCCGCTGGGCGGGCTGGTGTCCGATTGCTTCGGTTCGAACACGATCTCAAACTCGGAATACGACGACCTGAACGCATTCGAGCGCCTGGCCTACGAAAAGAAGGAGTGCGGGCGCTACACGCAGCGCTCGGACTGGCTAGGCGATCTGTTCGGGCCGTAAGTCGGCCATCGGCCCGCGCTTGGAAGGCGCGGATGCCACGGTTGCCTGGCAGGTCTCGAAGACTCGACCTGCCCTACAGGTACTACACATACAGCACGGCCGACACGGCCGTGCCACCTCGGAGGTCGTAGCCGCGGCGTTGGGTCAGGCCTTCACGACGCGGGATTTGGCGCGTTTCTTCTGGCCGGTGGCGTTGCGCGTGTCCACCACCAGCGGGGCGTGCTTGCAGACCAGGTCGTAATCGACCGAGCTGTGGTCGGTCGAGATCAGCACGCAATCGGCCGCTTTGAGCGTTGCCGGCGTCAGCGGAACGCTGCGCAGGTGGGCGATGTCGTGCTCGCGCATCGGTTTGGCGACCGGAATGTACGGATCGTGATAACTGACTTTGGCACCGCGCTCGGCGAGTAGCTCCATGAGCGTTACCGAGGGCGACTCACGCACGTCGTCCACGTTCTTCTTGTAGGCCAGCCCGAGCACCAGCACGCGCGCCCCCTTCAGTGCCTTGCCGTGGTCGTTGAGCGCCTCGGCAACGCGGTTGACCACGTGTTCGGGCATGTAGGTATTGATCTCGGCCGCCAGCTCGATGAAGCGCGTGGGCTTACCGTACTGACGGGCCTTCCACGACAGGTACAGCGGGTCGATCGGGATGCAGTGTCCGCCCAGCCCGGGCCCGGGGTAGAAGGCCTGGAAGCCGAACGGTTTGGTCTTGGCGGCCTGGATGACCTCCCACACGTCGATGCCCATGCGGTCGAAGAGCATCTTCAGCTCGTTGACCAGGGCGATGTTGACGCAGCGGTAGACGTTTTCGACGATCTTGCAGGCTTCGGCCACGTCGCAGCTCGACACCGGCACCACCTGCGTGACGACCTCGCCGTATAGCGCGCAGGCGAGCTTCTTGCTGCTGGGCCCCGCGCCGCCGACGACTTTGGGGATCTCGCGCGTGGTCATGTCGGTGCGTCCCGGGTCTTCGCGCTCCGGGGAATAGGCCAGGAAGTAATCGCGTTCGAGCTTCAAGCCGGTCTGGTCGAGCAGTGGCTGGATGACTTCGCGCGAGGTGCCGGGGTAGGTGGTGGATTCCAGGATGACCAGTTGCCCTTTGCGTAGCCGCTGGGCCACCTCTTCGGTCGTGCTGCGGACGAAAGACATGTCCGGCTCGCGCATCTTGTTCAGCGGCGTGGGCACGCACATCAGGATTGCTTCGGGCTTGCCCAGGCGGGCCATGTCGGTGGTCGGTGTGAAACGCCGCTCGCGGATGAGTTTCTTGAACAGCGCCCCCGGCAGGTGCCGGATGTACGTCCTGCCGGCCCGCAGCGTCGAGACTTTTCGAGCGTCGATGTCGAAGCCGATCACCTTGAAACCGGCGGCGCAGAACTCGCGCACCAGCGGCAACCCGACATAGCCCAGGCCCACGATACCCACGATTGCCGAATGATTCCTGATCTTCCCCAGCAGCGTTTGTGCCAAATCCATGCCGCGATACTCCAATCTCAGGTCGCCCGGGCGGATCGGGGTTGTAGCGGAGACGACCAGGCTTGACAAGCCGGCTCGACGCCGCGCCGCGCAGTAAGGCGCCCACGCCGGGGTCCCGACGTGGGCGTATGGGCACTCGCCGGTCCGTTGCGGACCGGCGATGGAGGCTGACGTTTCTCATTCACATCGACCGGTCAAGGCGCCGGCCGCTACTTCCCTCGCGTCACTTCCGGCTCTTGCCACGAACTGCCGCGGTCGCCGGCGCGGCTAGGGATTCCAGTTCGACAACAGGACGCCGAGGTCCGAATGCCCGATGGCTCCGTCCAGGTCGAAGTCGATCTCCGGGTCGTACCTGGACTCGCCGAAGTTCGCTCCCCATGCGGCCAGGAGGCTGCCGAGGTCGGAGTGATCGACGTCCCCGTCGAAATCCGTGTCTCCCTGGTGACCGACGGCGACGACCACCGTGCCGCGCTTCCCGCCGTCCAGGTCGTCGGACGGGCGGAAGTTGAACGCCATCACGTCGGCGTTGTCCGCCAGGCCGGGTGCGAAGAAGCTATCGGAGCCTTCCTGGGGAATCAGGCCCACCCTGACGGTGGTGCCGTTGTAGGTGATCGTGTCTTCGGCGCGTAGCACTTGGTGCAGGCAGCCGCCGGCCGCATCGTAGAAGTAGGCGGCCGACGAGAGCGTGTTGGGGTCGTCATCATCCATGTCCCACGTGGCGGTGAAGCCGATGTTGCCGGCCTCGTTGATGCCGACACCCGAGATGGCGTTGATCGGCGTGGGCGGATCACCGACCATGATGGGGCCGGCCAGGCCATCGTCGATGATGTCATCAATGGGGCCGGCGTCGGCGATGCGGATCCGGTCATCATTACTGTAGGCTGTGATCCGGCCGCCCTCGATGGTGGGGTTGTACAGGTAGAGCTTATACGTCGGCACGCTGGCGCCGGTCTCGGCGACCACGACGATTTGTCCCGAGGAGTTCATGTCGAAGTGCTTGCCCTCGTAGGGCCCACCGCCACTGCCGGTCGCCTGGTGGTCAATGAACCGGTCACCCTCGTCGGCGACGACCGCTACGGCGCCGGTAAACGCGTCGTCGTCCTCGAACGCGTCGATGCACAACAGACCGGGGCGCGCCGAGCCGCCGTTGGTCGTGTCGTTTATGCCGAACACGATGTAGCCGACTTCCTCGACGTAGGCCAGGACCGGCTGGGTCTGGCGACCGTCACCGGCGTCTACCGGTACGCCGTTGTCGTTGGCGAAGGCTTCAGCGCCGGCCTGCGAGTAGGTGTAGTCGGGCGTGACCGCGGGCTGGGGCGTCCCATCGTAGCGCCAGATGTTGGCCCCAGTGGGGATGTCGCCGGAGCCGGCATCGTAATTCGTGTTGGCGACCCAGATGTCGGTGCTGCCCTGGACGTACATGGCCGCCGGGTTGCCGAGGTAGGCGTCGCCGGGTTGCTCGCCGATCCCGGGGCCGCTCAGGATCTCGTCGCCGACCTGCGGCTCGGGAAACGCCGGCAACTGGCTCCCGACGTCGCCCAGCACACATTCGAGGTTGTTCTGCCCGCCAAGGTAGGGGTAGTTCGCGCGGTAGATCAGCCTCCCGTCCGGCAGGATCTGCCCAAGGGTATTTGAGTATTCGTTAGCGCCCTCGTCGATGACGACGTTGCTGCTCGTGTACCCGAACAAGTCGTCTTCCACGTCCGCCGTGGCGAAGTACAAAACCAACCGCGGGTTGCTCGCACTGCTGAAGGTCGTCACGCCACCGAGGATATCCCCGTTGACCACGTAGACCTCGGCGCTGTTTAACAGCGAGCTGGTCTCTTCCAACAGGAAGGGAATCCACACGCGAACGGTAACCGGGTCACACTCCGACGTGTAAGCGACGACCGAAGGGAAGCTCTCGAAGACCTCGCCGGCGATTCCGGTGGGATCCCACTCCTCCGCCAGTGCGTCGACGCTCACCAACGCTGCCACAGCTACCAGGGCAGCACATCTGCAGTAACACTTCAGCATCTCTCAGCCTCCACGTGAGTGAATTGGTCTGGTCCACAAAATGGTGCGAATCCAACGATGTCGAAACGCGCGACCCGATGCGGGGGACGGGCTGAGCCCCATCCGCGCTCCCGCGAAGGCCTCCGTAACAGCACGCTGCTCAAACGCCCGACGCGCCGAGCGCCGGCCCGGCCCTCGGTCAAGCCGCCCGGTCGGCGTACGCTCGTACGACTAACCTCCTTCTCGCTTGTGCGATCAACGCCTGCCGAGGCGCGACCCGGGCGGCGTAGACGCGTAAACACGGCCTGCTTCCCCCGGCCACTCTCCCAGCCTACTGCTTCCAAGACGCAGCATACCACATTCCTGCCGTCATGGAAATGGCGAACCGGCCCGGCCCGTCGGCAAAGAACGCGCCCACCAGCCGCGCTGCCCCGCCGCTAACCCGAATCTCTTACCACGAAGACACGAAGGCACAAAGGGCTGTGGCGGAAGGGGTTCGCGCCAAGCGAGTCGCGCGCCGGAGAAAGCGCCCTGTCACGGACGTTCGTTTCCGCCAAGAGCGGGATCGGCCGGAAGAATACGGCCTCCCTTCGGGCCTTCGTGTGCTGGTGGTGAAAGCTGACCTACCAGCCCCCGGTATCTTCGCCGAGCAGCATCCTGACGCGGCGTTCGACGATCGAGTCACGCTCGCGGGCCCGCCGTTCGAGATCGCCGCGCATCTCTTCGACGGCCTTTTGCAGGTGCTCCAACTCCCCGTGGATGCGCCGCAGCTCGAACCCGCGCAGCTCGGTGCGCAGGTCGAAATGCTCGTTGACGGTACGCTCCAACGCTTCCATGAGCTCGGCCTGCCGTTCGGACTGCTCACCGCGCTCACGCAGTTCGCGCAACTCCGCCGCCAGATCGTGCGACCGCCGCTCCAATTCCTCGTGCCGGCGGTGGAGCTTGTGAACCGCTTGTTCCTCTTCTGCGTTCCGGTGGCGGTGCTCCAGCTCCTCTATGCGAGCCCGAACCTCGCCGAGCGTATGCTGGATGCGTTCCAGTGCAGCGCGGGTCTTCTCCCGGTGCTGCGGTGGCGCGTCAGCCTCCTCGAGCTCGTGCAGCTCGCCCCGCAGCGCCCGGACCCGCTCTTCCAACTCCTCATGCTTGCGGTGGAGCTCGCGAAGCGCTTCCTCCCGCTCGGGTTGGTGGCGGTGGCGCTCGATCTCCTCCAGGCGCTGGCGGATCCCGGCCAGCTCATCGTGCGTGCGCTTGAGCTCGGCGCGGACACGCTCGCGGGCTTCCGGGGGTGCCTCGTGCTCCTCTAGTTCGTGCAGCTCGCGCTCGAGTGCCTCGGCACGCTCTTCCAACTCCCGGTGTTCACGCTGCAGGGCCCGCGCCTTCTCCTCGCCTTCCTGGAACCTCGCCTCAGGGCCGGGGCCAAACCCCAGGAGAGGGAACCCGCCCGGCCGACGTTCGGGACCGGGCCGCTCGTCGCCGAGGATGTGTTCCACCCGGATGATCAGCGCCTCGGCCAGCACGTCGCGAAACCGTTCCGGTTCTTGCCGTCGCAGGCGTTCGAGCCGTTCGGCCAGATCGGGTCGTCGCTCGGCGATCAATCGGATCAGCGCGTTGAACTGCGCCTGGGGTCGTGGCCCCAGCGGGCCCCCGAAGCGGCCGCCCCCGAAGGCGCCGCGCCCGAATGCCCCGGGCATAGGCCGCCCCGGCGGACGACGACGGTCCATCTGCCCCGGCGGGGGCGGCGGGCGGTCGTCCGGGTCTTGTTGTTGCATGTCCACGGCGGGTCGTTCCGGCGGCGGCGGATCGACCCCGTCGCCCGGTTCCTGCACGTAAGCCGCGGTAAGCGCCGGCGTGAATGTGAGCGTCAAAAGCAAAACAAGTGCGATTCTCATAGCTTCACCTCGTTTTGTAATGGCCGATCGCCAGGGCGGCTAGTGCTGTGGCCGGGCCGATGCTTGAGTGTATCGGCAATCGGGTGCCAGCGTTTCACGCCCGATAATAAGAGGCCCTACGCCAGACCCAGTGCGCCCGCCGCCGACTGCAACGCTTGCACGCAGTTCTCAATGTGCTGCTCGAGCGGCAGCCCGATCAGTTCCGTTCCCGTGTGAATATCCTCACGTGATACCGCCGCGGCGAACGAGGGCGTCTTCATCTTCTTCTTCACGCTCTTGGGGGCCATGCCCTCCAGCCGCGTCGGCCGCACCAGCGCGCAGGCGACGAGGAAGCCGGTGAGCTCGTCCACCGCAAAGAGCGTCTTGCGCAGCGGACGGTCACGAGGGTACTCGTCCTGGTTCCAGTCGCCGTGTGAGAGCACGGCCGCGACGATCTCCTCGTCCACTCCTCGGTCGCGCAGGATCTTGGCCCCTTCGCGCGTGTGCTGGGGCGGCTCGGGCCAGCGCTCGTAGTCGAAGTCGTGCAGCAGACCGACCACGCCCCACAGTTCCTCGTCTTGGCCGAAATGGCGGGCGTAGAACCGCATGGCGGCCTCGACGCCCAGGGCGTGCTTGCGCAACGAGTCGTTCTGCGTGTACTCACACAACAGTTGCCAGGCCTCTTCGCGGGTCATGTTTCGCTCCCTTACGCCTTGACTCACTGCCTGATTACGGCCAGAGCACCGCGTCGCGGACGTGTACGCGTACGGTCGCGAGCTGCCGCCGCGCCTCGGCGTACGATGCGTGCCGCCCGACGAGCACGACATACATTGTCCGTTGATCGCGCGGCTCTTGGCGGACGTAGGCTTCCAGACCGTTCGCTTTCAGGTCCATGCGCAGGCGGTCCGCGTTTTCACGCCGCGAAAAGACGCCACACTGGACCGCGAAATGGTCGGCGTTGAGCTGGATTCGGCGGCGGGCCGCGGCGGCGTTCGCGCCTACGGGAAAATGGTCCACCGCCGCCCGGTACGACCCCTGTGCTTCCGTCCAACGCCCAGTCCGTTCGTAGCACTGGCCGATGCGGAACAGGACGGCATCCATCGGCGGCACCGACGGCATGGTCTTGGCGGCCGCACCGTACGCTTGCCCGGCCGCGTCCCAGCGCTCGTCCTCGAAGTTCAGCGTGCCCAGCACGACCTGGGCGCGCCAGCCGACATCCACGTTGGCCGAGATGCCGACACAGCGGCGCAGGTCGTTGTACGCCTGTGCTCGTTGGCCGGACCGCGCGTGGCTCATCCCGCGCACGTATAGTGCCTCGGTGGTCTCCGGCTTCCCAGCGACCTCGTCAAGGAAGCGTGAGAGCTGCTGGACGGCGCGTGTGTACCGCTGTTGCTCGAAGGCCTGCCGACCCTCCGCCAGCCACGCCCGCTGCCGCTCGGTAAGCCCGCCGCAACCGGCAAGAACCAGCGCTCCCGCCGCCAATGCTATCGTCGCGCGTACTCGTCTCATCGCGGCTAGCGTAACGGAGACGAAGCCAGTGGGAAACGGCTCGGCGGGCCGGATTTGACCGGCAACGCCGCGCCTTCTAGGATTCACGCCCGGGGCAAGACTGCATCAACG
>JAUWXH010000463.1 GCA_030616465.1 Planctomycetota bacterium
GCCAAGAAGAGCATCCGCTCGCGCTTCTCCTTGGGAAGCGGCCAGGGGAGCATTACCCACGTGATGCCGGCCCAATCCTTCACCGTGCCGGCGATCGTCTCTTCCGGCGGCAGCGTGCCTACGAAAACGCCGTCCTGTTGCGTGAGCAGGCCTGCGGGGTCAGCCTGGCTGGCGATGACGGCGCGCGTTTTCGGATCAGCGAAGAGAATCGGTCCGTAGAGCGAGACACCCCAGAGGCGACCGGCGTCCTGCTCGCATAGCCGCTGCGCTTCCTGAAAGCACTGGCGGGCAATCTTCGGCGTGAGCGGGACGTCGAGAAGCTTTATCTCCGGTTCTTCGGCGGCCGAGCCGGTCAGGAAAGCAGCTGCGGCGACGAGCACCGCCACAGCGCGAAGCAGCGGCAGCCGCCGGCAGCACGGATGTGTCAAGTAGTGTGTGCGTCCCGGCTCGTTCCACGTCCGACACGTCTTGTGGATCAGCGGCTTCATCGCACCGATTCTACCACTGCTCGAGCGCGATGGCACACCTCGCGTGAGGAGCGCGTTTGCGAACGTCGGGCCGCCGCCGCCGGCCGACCTGCCGCGCGGCCGTGGCGAGGGTTACGAGATCCGCTCGACCTGGATCGACTCACAGCGCTGCAGGTTGAGCAGACGCCAGGTGTCGGCGGCGTCGGTCGGCTGGACGATGACGACCGCATCCCCGGCCGCCCAGTCAAGAGCCTCGTTCCCATCAAGCGTGCTGATCGTCCAGAAACTGCCGTCGGCCAGTGTAATCGTGGTGCGGTTGGTGGCGAGGTTCACGATCTGCGCGCTCCCAAAGCGGGTGCCCAGAAGCGTGACGGTCAGCTCCAGGTCGCGGTCGCGATTGGTCAACCGGCCGGTGGCGGCGTCGAAGGCGACCTCGTCGTCGCTGAGCCAGCTCGAGAAGTCGCCCGGGGAAGATGCGCTCTGGAAGACGCCGGTCTGATCCGTAGCGGGGACGCCATCGATCGCGATCACGTCGTCGCAGTAGACCTCGGCAACGTGGCCTAGCACGTCATTGGGGTCGGCATCGGGCTGGTCCGGCGTCTGATCCGGCAGTGCATCGCCACCGCCGTTTGGCGAACTCGGATCGGTAACGTCCCCGGTCGTGCCGCCGCCGCCCGTTCCGTCGGTGGCGCCCGTAAACCCGATGCAGCCGCCCACCGTCAGGGCCAGCAGCCCCACCAGGGCAGGCATTGCCCACCAGGATGCTTCACGATGGCAGATACTACGGTGGGCAGTGCCCAGCCTACACAGGTATCGCATGGTGGTTGACCTCCACGGCTATTCGGTCAGCGGTTCCTTCACGATGGCAGATGCTATGATGGGCAGTGCCCACCCTACGCAGCGCGTAGCCCAACCTCTGGAGCAGGTCGTCCTCCGCCATCAGGTGGTGGGCGGCGCTGTGGTTCACGACGTTCTGGTCAAACTCATTCCAGGTGTCCACGCGGACCTCCCGTGGCGTTTGGCCTGCCAGTCTCAGCAGAGGCGCATTCATTATAGCCGAACGCAGAACGCGTGGGGGCCACCGCTGCAGGACTCGACCGCGACCGGCGGCAGTATCGCGCGCGCACCCTCTTGAGGGCGTGGCGCGCGGATTCCGCCGCCCCGCTGCGCGAAAACCCGCACGCTGTACCGACAGCGGGGCAAGTTGCCCCGGTGCGGATCGATCACCGGGCTTGAAGCGGGGCGTTTCTACCCTTATCATGCTGGTCAGCGGATGTGATCGGGACAGGGTGATGGGAGGCCGGCGGACGCATAGCGGGGGATGGTGCAGGTTCGTTGGGCGGCGGAGCATGCGGAACGCAACTTGCCACGCCCCTTGACCTTAGGCCGCCCGGGAACCCTCGGACTGGGTCAAGATCGGTGGATCACCGGCGGGGCTCGGGGCAACGGGGCGGTGGCCCATGAGATTGGTCTTTGAACAGATCCCACGGAGAAGCAAATGTCCAGCGCAGCAGTGCAAGCCTTCATGGAAGGCGTGGTGGCCAAGAATCCGGCGGAAAAGGAGTTCCACCAGGCAGTGGAGGAGGTGGTCGAGTCCCTGATCCCGGTCATGGACCGGCACCCGGAGTTCCGCAAGGCTAAGATCCTCGAGCGGATCATCGAGCCCGAGCGCATCATCATGTTCCGCGTCCCCTGGATGGACGACCGGGGCGAGGTCCATGTCAACCGCGGAATGCGTGTTGAGTTCAATAGCGCCATCGGTCCGTACAAGGGCGGCCTGCGCTTCCACCCCTCGGTCAACCTCGGCATCATCAAGTTCCTGGGCTTCGAGCAGGTCTTCAAGAACGGCCTGACCACGCTGCCCATCGGCGGCGGCAAGGGCGGGTCCGACTTCGACCCCAAGGGAAAGTCCGACAACGAAGTCATGCGCTTCTGCCAGAGCTTCATGAGCGAGCTCTATCGCTACCTCGGCGCCGACATCGACGTGCCCGCCGGTGACATCGGCGTCGGCGGCCGCGAGATCGGCTTCATGTTCGGACAATACAAGAAGCTCACGCGCAGGTTCGAGGGCGTTTTCACCGGCAAGGGCCTCAACTGGGGCGGCAGCCTCATCCGACCCGAAGCCACCGGCTACGGCG
>JAUWXH010000073.1 GCA_030616465.1 Planctomycetota bacterium
GCGACCGTCGGGCCGTCAGAGCGGTGTCTCGAGGCGCTGGCTGGCGGCGGTCAGGTCTGTTCCGCAACGGGCGCAGTAGCGGGCGTCGGTGCGATTCTTGTGGCCGCACATCACGTCCGGGCAGGTGCGCCCCCAGAAGTAGCGCGTGCTCGCCAGAACTGGGATCAGGACGACGCAGTCCACGAGAAAGGTGACCAGACCCGCGCCGGCCGAAGCCAGCACGACGGCTACGATCAGCTTGGCCGGGACCACGACGACCGTGACCACATACGCCCAGCGGTGCCCCAGGTAGAGACCGACCAGCAGGAGGGCGCACAGGGCGGCATCCAGCAGTAGCCCGGGTCCGAGCTGGGTGGCCGCGACGACTTTGCCGACGGTCGCTATCCCGAGGAATATCAACGCGACCCACAACACGCCGGGGATTCGTCTGTTTGCCACGGTGCCTGCCTCTCCTACGCGTTTGCCGGCGACCGCCCGACCGTCACGACCCTAGCTCGCAGCGCTCCCCGGGGCAAGCCCGGGGAAAAACGCGGGAACCAGTCGCTGTCGGCAGCGTCCAATTCGATGAGAATGCGTATAAGCCAATGGGTCAACAAGGAGCATGCCATGTACACGACGCGGATCGGCTGCGGACGAACCTTGGGATCGGCGGTACTCGGACTCGCCTCGCTGCTGTGCCTGGCGGGCACGAGCTTGGCGGCCGAAAAGCAGGCCATGCCCGGCGGGGAGCTGCAAATCCTCGACGCGGAGGGCAAGACCGTCGGGGCCTGCCCGCTCAAGCACACCGACGTCGAGGCCGATATCGTCGGCTTCGTCGGCCGCGTGACGGTCAAACAGACCTTCCATAACCCCCTCGATAAGAAGATCGAGGCGATCTACGTCTTCCCGCTGCCACAGGACGCCGCCGTGGACGACATGGTCATGACGGTCGGCGACCGGCGGATCGTCGGGCAGATCAAGGAGCGGTCAGAAGCCCGCGAAATCTACGAAGCGGCCAAGGCCGCCGGCCACGTCGCCAGCCTGCTCGACCAGGAACGGCCGAACATCTTCACCCAGTCGGTCGCCAACATCGAGCCGGGTGTTCAGGTCGTCATCGAGATCAGCTACGTCGAGACGCTCAAATACGAGGACGGCGTCTTCGAGTGGGTCTTCCCCATGGTCGTCGGGCCGCGCTACATTCCCGGCGGCGGCTCCGCACCGGCCCCGATGACCACCGGCCAGGATACCGACCAGGTTCCCGACGCCTCCAAGATCACACCGCCCGTGACGCCGAAAGGCACGCGCGCCGGCCACGACATCAGCCTGACGCTTCACATCGAGGCCGGCATGGAGCTGCACGATCTGGAGAGCACGCTGCATGAGGTGGCCATCGTTTCGGCGGTACCCGGTCAGGCGACCGTCACGCTCAAAAACCAGGCCGAAATCCCGAACAAAGACTTCGTTTTCCGTTATCGGCTGGCCGCCGACGAAATCGGCGACGCGTTCCTCGTCCACAGCGACGAGCGCGGCTCGTTCTTCACGCTGATTCTTCAGCCACCGCGGCGAGTGGTGCCCCAGCAACTCATGCCGCGCGAGCTGGTCTTTGTGTTGGATACGTCCGGCTCGATGCGCGGCTTCCCGATCGATAAGGCCAAAGAGGTCATGGCCATGGCGATCGATGCCATGCGGCCCGAGGACACGTTCAACCTTATCACCTTCGCCGGATGCACGCGCATCCTTTGGGACGCACCGCGCCCGGCCACGCCGGAGAATATTGCCGAGGCCCAAAAACTGCTGAGTTCACTAAAGGGCGGCGGCGGGACCGAGATGATGACGGCCATCAACGCGGCGCTCGTCCAGACGCGCCCTGACGATGACACTGCTAGGTCGATCCGCGTCGTCTGCTTCATGACCGACGGCTACGTCGGTAACGACATGGCCATCATCGGCGCCGTCAAGAAGAACGCCGACACGACGCGCGTCTTCAGCTTCGGCATCGGCAACAGCGTCAACCGCTTCCTGCTCGATGGGATGGCCCACGCCGGTAGGGGGGAGGTTGAGTACGTGACGCTCGAGAGTCAGGCCGCGGCGGCGGTAGAGCGCTTCCACGAGCGTGTCCTGGCCCCCGTGCTGACCGACATCGAGATCGACTGGGGCGACCTGCCCGTCGCCGACGTGTATCCGAAGCGAATCCCCGACCTGTTTAGCGCCAAGCCGATCATGATCCACGGCCGGCTGACCGGACCGGCCGAGGGCGTGATTACGTTGCGCGGCAATACCGGGGCCGGAGCGTACGAAGATCAGATTCACGCAACCGAGCCCGAGTCGCCCCTTGACCATGACGCACTGGCCTCGCTGTGGGCCCGGGCGAAGGTCGCCGATCTGATGATGCAGGATATGGGTGCCTTGCAGACGGGGAACTTCCCGGACTACCTCAAGACGCAGATCACCAACCTCGGGATCGAGTTCCGGCTGATGACCCAGTTCACCAGCTTCGTCGCCGTCGAGGAAATGACCGTCACCGTCGGCGGCGAGCCGACCACCATCACCGTCCCGGTCGAGATGCCCGCCGGTGTCAGCTACGAAGGCGTCTTCGGCGAGCAGGCAGGCACCCCCGTGCTCTATTCCAATATGGCGCGGCGCGGCGGACGGGGGCTCTTCGGCGGGGCCGCCGGCGCGGGAGGTCGGGCGCGCCTCAGGGGGCCCACCGTGGCCGTGGCGCGGCCGGCGGAAAGGCGTGCCCGCCCTGCGCTGTGGCTGGACGCTACGGCCGAAGAAGCGGAAACACTGGTGACGCAGGTGCGCGGCCCACAGGACAAGCTGGCCGAGGCGCTGCGCGGGTTGGCCGAGAAGGTCGAGAAGGAGGGCACGGACGGCAACCTGACTGTCGGCAAGCTCCGCGTGATCGACTGGAAGGTGGACGTGATGATCTTCCTGCGCGACACGTCCGCCGAGACGATCGCCGCCCTGAAAGAGCTCGGCTTTGTCCAGACCGGCGAGAGCAAGGCGGTCAAGCTGCTGATTGGCACGATCGACGTCCGCAAGCTCGAAGATCTCGCCAAGCTCGACGCCGTGATCCGTGTAAAGCCGGTCGCCACGTAGGGCAGGTCGAGGAACGAGACCTGCCAAAAGTGTGTGCTGGGCCGAGAATCCTTTCTCGGCCCCCTGCTACTGGCACGGCGCGGGAATGGGTTGCCATCGGAGTGAGGGTGCGAGAAGGGATTCTCGCACCAGCTTCGATTCTCGCACGAGCTTCTCTGGACGGGCACGCCCGGGAGCCTCGCGGTCCACCACTTTTCTGCAATCCCCCACGGGCCGCGTGCGTTTATACTGGTAATCCGCCAACGCGGACGAACCCTTGTATGCACCCTGTAAAGGAGAGCCTAATGAGGAGAAAACACGCCTTGGTCCCATCGATCGCCGCTCTCACCGTGGCCGCTGCCTGCGCGACCGCCGGCCTTGCGCAGGACAGGCCCCGGCGCGGCCGGCCGCTAACCACACGCCCCTCGGCCCCCCGGGTGGGGGAGGTCGCCCCGCCGGTCAAGCTCAAGACGCTGGACGGCAAGCGTGAAGTCGATCTGGCGGCGTATCGGGACAAACGGCCGGTCGTGCTCTTCTTCGGCAGCTACACGTGACCGCCCTTTCTGCGCCAGGTTGGCGCGATCGAGGAGATGTATCAGACGTACAAGGACGTGACCGAGTTCTACATCGTGTACATCCGCGAAGCTCACGCCGCAGACAGCAGTTGGCCCGTCGGCTACGCCAAGGATATGGGCATCAACGATCACAAGGATTACGGGGAGCGCTGCGCGGTTGCCAAGCGCATGTTTGAGGACAAGAAGCTGACGATCCCCGGTCTGATCGACGGTTTCGACGACAAGGTCAACGACGCCTATCAGGGCTGGCCCACGCGGGTCTTCCTGATTCGCAAGGATGGCAAGCTTGGCGTGGCCGGCGGCCGCGGCCCGTGGGGGCTGAGGCCGGCGCTGAAGGAAGCGCGCGAATGGCTGGCCGAGTACAAGAAGACGGGTAAGGAGCCCGCCTTGCCCGAGCGCACGCCCGACGCGGACAAGGAGAGGAGGCCGGATTCGCCCGGCCGGGATGCCGATGAGGGGAACGGCGATGGGGGGGACAAGTAGAAGGACTGACGGAACTGAGAAGTAGGGTGGGCAGTGAGGCTGCGTGGACCCGCTACGGCTTGAGCGCACGCCATCCAGCCTCACTGCCCACCATCCCTGACTGTTGATCCGTCGATCCGCACGGCCCGCCGTCTTTCGCCCGTGTCGAGCATCGCCGTCCAGCCGCCGAATCCGCACGCACCCCCGACCTCTGAACCCTCACCCATCACTTGGCCCGCCCCGGCAGAAGCGATACCATCTTATGCGCACGTGCGAGCCCGGAAGTGTGCTGTGGGTGCGAAGACGGCCAACTGCGCCAAGCCCACCCGGGTCGCAGGTGAGCTATCGCCGCGTTGCTCGGCGAGTGGTCATGCCTGAACAGAGCGCAAGAAGACAAGGCGAACGCTCGATCCCTATGCGTAGATTCTGTCTGGGCCTGGCGATCCTCTGCTTCGGCGCCCTGTGCTTGCGCGTGGCGATGCTTCAGGAGTTTCTCAGCGAGAACCCTTATGCCGAAGAGCCCGAAACCGACGGCCTCGTGTACTGGGGCATTGCCGGAGAGATCGCGGCCGGCAGGCTGATCGGTGAGTCGCCGTTTCTGTTCGCTCCGCTCTACCCCTATCTGTTGGGTGTCCTGCGAGCCCTGGGCGGCGGGCTGATGGCCGTTTACGTCGTGCAAACGGCCCTGCACCTGGCAACCGCGGTAGGGGTCGCGCTCGCGACGCAGGTTCGCGCCGGTCGGGTGGCCGGACTCGTCGCGGCCGGACTGTTCCTGGCGCTGACCCAGCCGGCGGTTTCCAGCATGCGGCTCTTGGCCACAACACTGCAGCTCTTCCTCGTGTCTTTGGTGTGGTGGCGTTGGACAGCCCTGTCGTGCGCCAGTGGGCGACGTTGGAGCGGAGTCATCGGCTCGGGGTGCCTGATCGGCATTCTAGCTCTGGCGTATCCGCCCGCAATGCTGCTTGTACCTGTGTACGCGCTGTGGCTCTGGTGGACCGGCGGACGGAGCCGACCGGCCTTCGTGCGGGCCGGCGTCGGCGCACTGTGCGCCCTCCTGTTGATCTCGCCGGCGACGGTTCACAATGCAGTCGTATCGGGCGAGTTCCTGCCGATCACGGCGCACGCGGGAATTACCCTGCGACAGGGTAACGGCCCCAAGGCAATCGGCGTCTTCACGCGGATCCCGGTAGTGGGGCGCCACCGGATCGCGATGCACGATCGCGCCGCCAGCGTCGTCGAGAAGGAAATCGGCCGCAAACCAACCTGGGGTGAAGTGAATCGCTACTTTCGCAACGAGGCCCTCGCTTTCTGGGCGGAGAATCCGGCGCGGACCGCGTGGCTCTTCGCACGCAAGGCGTATTGGTTCCTCACCGCGCTTAACTACAGCGACATGATGCCGACCGTGCTGGAACGTGAATTCGGCGTCGGCGAGCGCGCGATCCTCGCGCCACTACCGACCCCGTTCCTGATCGGGGCCGCGCTGGCGGGGCTCATCGCCCTGATACACAAGAAGGAAGGGTTCGGCCCGGAGCTCTTTCTGCTAGCGTTGCCGCTGTTCACGACGATCGTGTTCTTCTATTCGCCGCGTTATCGCATCCCGGCGGTGCCCGTATTCTGCGCGCTGGCCGCGTACTCGATCGTACATTTCCGGCGGCTCGGCTATTTGAAGCTCGTGGCGATCGTTCTCGGGATCGCCCCGATCCCATTACAGATGATCAACCAGAGAATCGGCTTCGACCGCCCGGCGGGCATACGGGCGCCCTACGCCAATGATCTTTCCAACGCCCTGGTCCGTTCCGGTGATCGCAATCTCCAGCAGGGGCTCAAGGATGAAGCGGAACGGCGTTACCAGGCGGCGATCGGTGCGCTGGAATCGAACGCCTTTGCACATTGCAGACTGGGTGCTCTCCGGGCTGACCGTGGTGAACTGGATGCTGCGGTCGCGGCGTTCGAGAAGGCGGCGGGCTACGACCCAGACGACACGCTGGCATACCGTTGCCTTTACAACATCGCCGTGGCCCGTAGTGAAATCGAGAAAGCCGCCGAGTTGCTGCGGCGCATTGCGAGGCTGGCCCCCGATACTGTAGAGCCGCGGTTGCTACTGGCCTGGCTGCTGGCGACCTGTCCGGAGGACAATGTGCGTGACGGCATTAGCGCGGTGAAGCTGGCGGAGCAAATCGAGGCGGGTGGCCGACTCGGTCAGATTACGCTCCTCAGGGTGCGCGCGGCCGCGTATGCCGAAGCCGGGTGGTTTGACAAGGCGGTTGAGGCAGGTGAACGCGCGCTGCAACTGGCCAGATCCAGCGGTAACGACGCGCTGGTCGCCCAGATCGAGACCGCATTCGAAGCATATCGCAACCGGCAGCCCCTTAGAGCGCCACCGCGCCTGTTGAGCATGCGACCGGCGAGGCAACGCTGACCGAACAGGCGAGCGCGGTTGACCGGCACGGCATCCCGGAATTAATCTGACCTATTCGCAAATTCATCCACCTAACTACCGATCGGCGTGTATGGATGGCTGGATCCGGCCCGACTGACAATGCCCACGAATCAATGGCGCCGCGGAAGTTCTGGTTGTGATTGGCGGTCCGGCGTTGCCTCGCGCCGCATGCCGTCTATGAGCGAGTCTCTGGCAAGGGGTCACCCGTCTCTTGTCCTCTCCGGAGGGGAACAAGCCGGGGTCCAGGCGCGGAGCCCCCGGTGAGTGCTCGGGACGCGAATCGACCCGAGGATGTGTGTCCCCCCACCTCTGAACAGGTGCGCCATCCATCCGAACAAATCCAGACGGGGGGCGCGGCCGTGTCGCCCGTGCATACCCGGCTAGTCAAACAGCCCGGGCTGCCTGGGATCATCAGCCGTGCTGCGGAACTCGCCGTCGGGCAGTTGCGTGATGAGGCGCAGCTTGTCGCGGATTTGATCGATCGAGCGAATGATGCGGCGGGTGCGCGCATCGCGCGTGATGCTGTAGCCGCGGGCCAACACGCGCTCCGGATTGCAGGCGGCCGCCGCTTCAAGCCGAGCGTGTAGTAGTCGCCGAGCGTGGTGGATCGCACCGCGAGCCGCGTGGGTGAGCCGCTCGGATGCCTGCTGCAATCGCTCGTCGTAGCGTGCGAGCAGGGGGACTGGGGCGGCTCGTTGCAGGCAGGCTTCGCGCGCGCTCAGTCGCCGTTCGGCCCGCACGGCCATGTGGTCCAGGGCGCGGTGCAGGCGGTAGACGCGCCGGCTCAGGTCATGTCCGGCGTGGGCGAACTGGACGCCCGAGCCGAAGCGCAGGACGGCCAGTTCGGCCCGGTCGAGCCGCGCGCGCGTCCGGCGAAGGAGCTCGAACGCCGTCTGCCTGAGGCGCTGCTGGATCTCGTCGAGGAGCTGGCCGCGCTCGCGCAGGCGTACGAACGGGCGGGCCAGGCCGTCATAAGCCAGCGTGGTGCGAAGCCGGGCGCGGGCCAGTTCCAGCGCGTGGCCGGCCGCGCGTGTTGCCCGCCCGCTCTGACGCTCGAGCCGCTCAAGCAGGTCGGATATTCGCGGGGTGATCAGTTCGGCGGCGTCGGTGGGCGTGGCGGCCCGCACGTCGGCCACCAGATCGCTGATGCTCACGTCCACTTCGTGACCGACGGCGCTGACGATCGGCACGCGGCTGGCCGCGATCGCCCGCGCGACGACCTCCTCGTTGAACGCCCACAGGTCCTCCAGCGAACCACCCCCACGACCCACGATCGCCACGTCGATTCCCCCGAGCACGTCGGCGTGCTTGTTCAACAAGGCGATTGCGTCGGCGATCTCTTGCGCG
>JAUWXH010000130.1 GCA_030616465.1 Planctomycetota bacterium
CGCCACGACCGACTACGACGTCGTGGTGGCCGACAAGAACCTCCCCGGCCAGAGCGGCCTGGATCTCATCCAGGTCATCAAGGAGGCCACGCCCGACATCGAGGTCATCCTCATGACGGCCTACGCGGCGGTGGACAGTGCGGTGGTGGCGATGAAGCGCGGGGCGTACGACTACATCACCAAGCCGTTCACCACCGAGCAGCTCCTGGCCAAGCTGGAGCGTTTGTTCGCCACCCGCGAGCCGACCGCGGTAAACGATCGCGTCGAAACGATGGGTCGGCTGGTTGCCCGCAGCCAGGCCATGAAGCGCCTGTTCCGCCAGATCCGGGCCGTGGCCGATTCCGACCGCACCATCCTGCTGTGCGGCGAGAGCGGCACCGGCAAGGAGCTGTTCGCCGAAGCGATCCACGCTCATAGTCGCCGGGCCAACAAGCCGTTGATCCGGTTTAGCTGCGCGGCGCTGCAGCCGACCGTGCTGGAGAGCGAGCTGTTCGGGCACGAGAAGGGGGCCTTCACCGGCGCGATCCGTCAGAAAGCGGGGCGCTTCGAGCTGGCCGACGGCGGCACCATGCTGCTCGACGAGGTGGACGACATCCCGACCGAGCTGCAAGTCAAGCTGTTGCGCGTGGTGGAGCAGCAGGAATTCGAGCGGGTCGGCGGCGAAACGCCCGTCCGCGTGGACGTGCGCCTGATCTGCGCCACCAAGTCCGACCTGCTACAACTTGTCAAGCAAGGCCGCTTCCGCGAAGACCTGTATTACCGCCTCAACGTCATCAGCCTGCCGATCCCCCCGCTGCGCGAACGCTCCGACGACGTCCCGGTCCTGGCGAGCCACTTCGTCGAGAAGCACGCGGCGTTGGTCGGTGACAGCAAGGTGACCATCTCCCCGCACGCGCTGGACGAGCTCATGCGGCACACCTGGCCCGGCAACGCCCGCGAGCTCGAGCACGTGGTCGAGCGGGCCCTGACCTTCTGCGGCGGCAGCGAGATCCGCCCCGAGCACATCCTGCCGCTTTCGGAGGGCCGCCGCGAAACCCTCGCCCCGCCGACCCTCGAGCTGGCCGAGGCCGGCAAGCTCGGGCTGAACGAGACGGTGGCGGACATCGAGCGGCGAATGATCGTCATGGCCCTCAAGCAGTGCGACGGCAACCAGGCCCGCGCCGCCCAGCGCCTCGGCATCCCGCGCACCACCCTCCGCGACAAGATCGCCAAGTACGGCATCCCGGCAAGCTGACCACCGAGGCGCGCAGGATCCACGGGGTGCTCGACCGCCTCGATACGCACTGACACGAGCTGACTTGCCGGCCCGTGGCCCTGCACAGGGTAGTGTGGGCGTCCCGCCCGCGCTACCCACCGTTTGATGGTTGACGGAGTACTAAGTCCCGCAGCCCCACTCGGCGAGGAGGAGGCCGAGGTCTGCCTGATCCGTGTCGCCGTCGCCGTCGAGATCACCCAGCGAGGCCGCCAAGCTGCCGAAGTAATCCCCATCGTCCAGGATGCCGGTGAAGCCCCCTTCGGTGTCGCTGATCTTCTGGTGGGACTTGAGCGTCCCGTTTTTGACGAGGATGAGAGTGACGGCCGCTGCGCCGGACGCGGCGTCCGGCGCAGGGCGGTCAGCATCAGGCATCTGGTTACACTTGCACGGGTTCGCGGTCCCCACCCTCAGACTCAGTCGTCGTCGTCATCGTCGTCGTCGTCGTCGTCGACGATCGTCAGGTGGTAGGTCACGTCATGCCAGGCACCAGCGAAGGGTCCTGAGGTGAGTTCCATGTAGAAGTGGATCACATGCTCCCCCTCTTCCAGGTCGTCCAGGTAAACCCAGTAGCCATCGGCCACGGCGCGCCGGCCCCCCAGCGGGGGGTATCCGAAATCGATCAGGAGGGTATCGGATATGGTGAAGGGCCGCGTCTGGGCGCGCAGTTCATACAAATCCTCCAGGTCAAGCAACTCCTCCAGCGGGACCTCATCGACGGTGCACTCCAGAGTCGTTGCGCCATCCATCGCCGCATTGGCCAACCTCCGCAGGTCATTCGGGGTCTTTCCATCCTCGGGAGCCCAGAACACCGCGGCCGTGATCGAGAAGAAGACCGCTTTATCCGCAGGCACTTCGCAACTGCGCTCGAATGTTTCTCCCCAGCCGAAGGTCGAGCCGAGGAACCAGACCTCGCCCGACTGACCGTTGTCTTGAAACTCCCCAGTCAGGTCGACATTCGGGTTGATGTCGAAGGGGATAGAGCAGATCCACTGCCACCATTCGGCGGCCAGTTTTTTGATGTTAGGATTGCCGTCACCGTCGGCCAGCACAGGCGAAACGAAACAACCCAGTACCAGCAATGCGGCAATCATGAAAACAGTTGAGGATTTCCGAAACATGACATACTCCTTCTGTTACCGCTCCTGACATGTAGCTTGAACCCTCCTGCGCAGCCGTCCGCCCACACCGGGCGAGCCTGTAAACCGCGCGGGAGCCTGCGCTATGACAGATCAGCTCCTCCACCCGGGCGCGCAGGCCATGCCCTGGACGAGGCCTGGCCGCTCACGGAGGTGGGCGGCGGGAACACATCGAATTCCTCCTTCTTGCTGAGCCGGGCTGCGTTAGAATGAACGTGCCATCGATCCGGGCGCGCAGACCTGCCGCCCGGGCGAGGCCTGGCCGGTGAGTGCCTTGTCTGGTCACGAGGGCTCACCGGCCCCTTCTTCAGTCGTTCAACGATTCGCGTTCAGCCAACAGCCGCAATCGAGCTTTGCGTTGACCCGCAAGAGCTGAGCGCGTTGGTCATAAGAAAGGACGACGTTTTCGCGTCGAAGTGCACGCGCTCTTTTGCTTTCTGCGTGCCTTTTTCCGGCCGCGGTGGTAGACTGCGGGCGGTCATCCTCTCGTCGCCGGGTGGCGACATGGAGGCCCATCGATGACCAGGCCCGACACGGAGTTGCTGGAGCGCGCGGTGGCCGGCGACGCGGTCGCCCTGCGTCCGCTGCTCGAGCGCTACGGGCCGCCGGTGCGGGAGACCATTCGCGGGAAGATCGGCAGACGCTGGCAGGCCCTGCTGGACGAAGATGACGTCATGCAGGTGACCTACCTGGAGGCCTTCCTGCACATCGAGCAACTCGTGGCCCGCGACCCGGCATCCTTCACCGTCTGGCTGGCGCGGATTGCCGACAATGTCCTGCGCGACACGATCAAGGAGCTGGAGCGCCAGAAACGCGCGCCGCCGGCGCGTCCCACGCGCACTCCCGATGCCAACGATTCGTACGTCGCGCTGCTAGCGACGCTGGGCCGTACATCCTCTACGCCAAGTCGTCATGCCGCCCGGGACGAGGCGGCGGGCATACTCGACGGGATGATCCGCAAGCTCCCGCCGGATTACCAGGCCGTGGTGCAGTTGGTTGATTTGGAAGGGCAGACGCTTGTGGCGGCTGCCACGTCGCTGGGACGTTCCGTTGGAGCCGTGCACATGCTGCGGCTCCGTGCGCATCACCGGCTCCGCGAGCTGATGGGCTCCGAATCGAAGTATTTCAGCGATTAGGCGTGCAAACGGCGCTGGTTTTGTCGTCCATTAGGTAGATGGACCTTCGCAGGGCCCCACAGGCGAACGACCATGAATAACGAACCACACCGGACGCCTGAGCCGCCCGGCCAGCGCGAACGCGCGCTGGTGGACGAAGCCTGGCAGCAGGCTGAGGCGGCGCGGCGGGCGGAGAAGGAGGCCGGCTCGGCGGCCACCCTGCCCAGCGGTACCGTATTCACCGGCCCGCCGCCGGATTCGTTCACGGGCTACAAGATCCTCCGCGAGTTGCATCGCGGCGGGCAGGGGATCGTCTACCAGGCCATTCAGGAATCCACGCAACGCAAGGTGGCGATCAAGGTCATGCGCGAGGGCCCGTTCGCCGGCTCGGCGGACCGGGCCCGCTTCGACCGCGAAGTGCACGTCCTCGGTCAGCTCGACCATCCCAACATCGTCACGATTCACGACAGCGGCTCGGCTGCCGGGCATCATTACTTCGTGATGGACTACATCCCCGGCCAGCCGCTCGATGTATACATGGCCTGCGCCGAGCGCTCGATTGAAGAGACGCTGAGGCTGTTCGGCAAGATCTGTGACGCGGTCAACGCGGCTCATCTGCGCGGCGTAATCCACCGCGACCTGAAACCGGGCAATATCCGGATCGATACCGGCGACGAGCCGCGGGTTCTCGATTTCGGCCTGGCCAAGGTGGCCACGAGCGCGGCCGAAGCGTCCGCTATGACGATGACGGGGCAGTTTGTGGGCTCGCTGCCGTGGGCGTCGCCGGAACAGGCGGAGGGCGTGCCGAGCAAGATCGACCTGCGTACTGACGTGTATGCCCTGGGTGTGATTCTGTACCAGATGCTGACCGCCCGCTTCCCCTACGACGTAACCGGCAACATGCGTGACGCGCTGGACAATATCCTGAACGCCGAGCCGACCCGGCCGCGCGCGATCCGCAAGCAGATCAATGACGAGGTCGAGACGATCGTCCTCAAGTGCCTGAGCAAGGAACGTGAGCGCCGCTATCAGACCGCCGGGGAGCTAGCGCGCGACATCGGGCATTATCTCAACGCCGAGCCGATCGAGGCCAAGCGCGACAGCGGGTGGTACGTCCTGAAGAAGACGCTACGCCGCTACCGGGTGCCGACCGCCGTCGCGGCGGGGTTCGTCGTACTGATCACCGCTTCCACCGTCGCCCTGGGTTTGCTGTATCGAGAGGCGGACGATCAGCGCCGTATCGCGGAAGCGGCCGAGCGCGAACAGAGCCGCGCCCGTGAGGAAGCGGAAGAAGCACGCGATCAAACACAAATCGTCGCTGACTTCCAGTCGTCGATGCTCGCCGAAACGGACGCCGAGGGCATGGGGCTGGCCATCGTCGACGGCTTTGAAGACCGCATCCGCGCGGTGCTGGCTGAACGGATTGAGGACCGGGGCGAGCTTGACCGGGTCACGCACGAGTGGCGGCAGCAAACGCTCAAAGCCGGCCCGACCAACGTGGCGCTGTCGGTGCTGGACGAGTTTGTGCTGGCCAAGGCAGCCAAGACGATCGAGAAGGACTTCGCCGACCAGCCGCTGATTCGCGCCGCCCTTCAGCAGACTGTGGCGGATGCGTACCGGGACATCGGCCTGTACCAACTCGCGCTGCCGTTGCAGAACGCGGCGAATCAGACCTGTCGGGATGAGCTGGGCAACGACCACGCGGACACGCTGTCCACCATGAACAATCTGGGCGTCCTGCTCAACTTGATGGGCAAGCGTGAGGAGGCCGTGTTGTGCTTGCGCGAGTCGCTCGAGGGTCACCGCCGCGTTCTGGGCGACGACCACCCGGAGACATTGCACGCGATCCGCAACATGGGATCCATACTTCGAGCGAAGGGCGAGTACGAAGAAGCGTTACCTCTCTATCGAGAGGCGCTCGAAAGAAGTCGCCGCGTGTTGGGAAACGATGATCCTGATACATTGAAATCGATCGCCAATATGGGTTTCCTGCTTGGTGTGATGGGCAAGTTCACTGAGGCTGAACCGCTCACTTCCGAGGCGCTGCAGCGCAGTCGCCGCGTCCTGGGTGACGACCACCCTGATACGCTGGCCTCGATCAACAACTTCGGCGGCCTACTCCGGGATTTGGTGAAGCACGAAGAGGCTGAGGCCTGCTACCGTGAGTCGCTGGAGCGCCACCGCCGCGTTCTGGGCGATAACCACCCGCACACGCTAACCGCGATCAACAATCTGGGTAGCCTGCTCCGGTTGATGCGCAAGGACGAGGAAGCCTTGGCATACTTCCGTGAGGCGCTGAAGGGCAGCGACCGCGTGCTCGGCGACGAACATCCGGCCACGCTGCGCTCGATCAACAACATGGGCGACCTGCTTCAGTCGATGGGCAAGCTGCCGGAGGCTGAATCCTACTACCGCAAGGCGCTGGAGACCAAACGCCGCGTCCTGGGGAACGAGCACCCAAGTACGCTGATCTCGATCGGCAACATGGGCTACCTGCTCCAGTCGATGGGCAAGCTGGCCGAGGCCGAGCGGTACCACCGCGAGGCGCTGGAGGGCCACCGCCGCGTGCTGGGCGACGACCACCCGGACACGCTGATCTCTATCAGCAACGTGGGCAGCTTTCTCCAGTCGATGGGCAAGTACGAGGACGCATTGCCATACCGCCGCGAAGCCCTCGAGGGCAACCGCCGCATCCTCGGCGACGACCACCCGGCCACGCTGCGCGAGCTCAACAACATGGGCGGCGTGCTCAAGTCGATGGGCAAGTACGACGACGCATTGCCATACCGCCGCGAGGCGCTGGAGGGCAGGCGCCGCGTCCTAGGTGACGATCATCCGGACACGCTGACCTCCAT
>JAUWXH010000078.1 GCA_030616465.1 Planctomycetota bacterium
CGTACTTGACCGCGGCTTCCGAGGCGATGCGCCGGTGTCGATCGAAGCCGGCCAGTGCAAAACTGGGCATCGAGGCCAGCTCGATCGCGATCAGCATCAGCACCAGGTTGACCGTGCTGGCCATCAGCGCCATGCCCAACGCGCTGGCGATTAACAAAGTGAAGAACTCTGGCGCGTGCCGTTCGCGCGCGGCGTCCAACACGAACCACATGCCGATGATTGCCACCAGGAAGACCATCAGGAAGATGCGGAAGAACATGCCCAGCCGGTCCGCCGCCAGCATCCCCGGTCCGGCCGCGCTCATGCCGACGGATTGGACGCCGAACAGCTCGCGCGGCCCGTCGGCCACCGAGCCGAGCGTATAGCCGGCGGCGATGGCGGCCACCACGCAGCCGGCCAGCGCGATCAGCCCGGTGATCCGCGTGTTGCGGCCAATGAGCAGGGGGGCGATCAGCAACACGACCAGCGTGGCCACGAGCAGCAGTTCCGGCAAGACGAACCCCATCGTCTCGCCGTCGGGCATCCAGATGATTGCAAGCAGGTCGTTCATCGGCGTCTACAGATCAGGTAGCGTCATACACCGCTGAGACTAAGTATGTTGTTGAGCGTACCTGTCACGAACTTGAGCAACGTCTGCATCGGGAAGATGCCCAGCGCGACGGCCAGGATTCCCATCGGGGCCAGCACCACGACTTCGCGCAGCGACGCGTCCGAGTAGCCGGTGTACTCCGGCCGTTCCTTGCCCAGGTACACCCGCTGGATCATCCACAGGATGTAGCCGGCCGTCAGGATGGCCCCGGCCGCCGCCAGGATACCGAACGGGATGGCGTAGGCGCCCAGCGCCTGCGGCCCGGAAACGAACGTGCCGAAAATGGCGTACACCTCCCCGATGAACCCGCACAAGGTCGGCAAACCGAGCGAGGCGAAGAAGCCCAGCGTGGCGAGCGAGCCATATACCGGCATGGTCAGCCACAGCCCGCCGAAGCGGTTGATCTCCCGATGGTGGGCCCGATCGTAAATCACGCCCACGAGAAAGAAGCACATGGGGCTGGAAATGCCGTGCGCGATCATTTGGAACATCGCGCCCTGGAATCCGGCCTGGGTCATGGCCGCCATGCCGAGCAAAACGTAGCCCATGTGTGAGATCGAGCTGTAGGCGACCAGCTTTTTGAAGTCGTCCTGGGCCATCGCGCACAACGCGCCGTAGATGATGTTGATCACCCCCAGCACGCCCAGGAAAACCGCCAGGTACTTGGCCGCTTCCGGCAGGATCGGGTAGCAGAAGCGGAACAGGCCGTAGCCGCCCATCTTCAGCAAAACGCCGGCCAGGATCATGCTGATCGGCGTTGGGGCCTCGACGTGCGCATCGGGCAACCAGGTGTGGAACGGGAAGATCGGTATCTTGATCGCGAACCCGATGAACAGCAGCACGAACATGATCGTCGAGAACTTGAAGCCCAGGAACAGCGTGTTCGGGTCGTTGAAGAGGGCTTGCAGTGCGGGGTCGGTCGCCAACCTGATGATGTTGAACGTGCGGTCGGCCACCGGCGGGTAGAAGTAGAACGCCAGCATCGCCACCAGCATCAGCACCGAGCCGGCGAGCGTGAAGATAAAGAACTTGATCGCGGCGTATTCCTTCCGCGGCCCGCCCCACACGCCGATGAGGAAGTACATCGGCAGCAGCATGACCTCCCAGAAGATGTAGAACAGGAAGAAGTCCAGCGAGACGAACACGCCGAGCATGCCCGTTTCGAGCAGCAGCAGCAGGAACATGTAGCCTTTCAGGCCGCGTTTGGCCTTCCAGCTTTCGAAGTTCCAGCTCGCCAGGCAAGCCAGCATGGTGATCAGCGTGGTCAGCACCACCAGCGGCATGCTCAGCCCGTCGATGCCGACGTGGTAGTTGACCTCGAACCCCCCGACGGTCGAGATCCACGGCACGATCTGCTCGAAGAAGACGCGCCCGTAGCCGGCGCCGGCGGCCCCGGCGCTCCCGTCGAAGTAGGGCTGGAACAGATACAGGCTGAGCAGGAACGGGATGATCGTGAACATCAGCGCGATGCGCTTGATCGTATCGGAGCGGTTGAAGAACAGCAGCAGCACTCCGCCGATCGTCGGCGTGAACACGACCCAGGTTAGTAGCGACGAGGTTTCGTTCATCGGTATCGCTCACTTGCAACAGCAGGGCGGCGGGACCACGGGATCACGATAATCCCCGCCGCGATCACGAACACGATCACCCCCACGGGCACGTTCCAGAGGCTGATTATCAAGCCGGCGACGGCCAGCGCCGCCAGCAGGATGTAGTTGCGGACGATGCCGGTCTGCATACTGCGGAACAGGCCGCCCAGGTTCCAGGCGATGTAGCCGACCAGGTTGACCAGCCCGTCCACGCCCATGTTGTCCAGCACGACGCCGGAGAAGCGGCTGATGCGCTCGGTCAGCCGGGCCGAGTTGTCCACGATGCCGTCGATGATCCAGTTGTCGAACAGCCGGCAGATCACCGCCAGCACGTAGCGGACACCGTCGCGGAAGACGGTGTTGTAGACGTGGTCGAAGTAGAACTTGTTCCACAGCACCGTGTGTGCCTGGCGGATGACCGGCAGCACGCGGATCTTCTCGGAGATATCGAAGCCGCGCCGATAGATCAGCCACGCCAACCCCAGCCCGACCACGAAGGCGAAGCCGACCAGGGTCGGCAGAGCTGCGTGCGCGGCGTGCAGCGCGTGGTCGTGCCCGTTGATCGCCGCCACCAGCGGCGCTGCCGTTGGTGCGGAATCCGCCACGTAATCGCGGAACAGGAAGGACCCGCTGATAACCGTCATGAAGGCCAGGATCAGCAGGGGCACGTACATCGTCGGGCTCTCATGCGCGTGCTCGTGAACGTGTTTGTCACGCGGCTTGCCCAGGAACGTCAGGAAGAAGCAGCGGCCCATGTAGAAGGGTGTGACGTAGGCGATCGCGATGGGCAGGAAGAACAGGATCCACGGCAGGGTGCCCACGCCGTGCTCGCCGGCGGCATACCGCGCAACGTAGTCGGTTTCTCCTTCCGCTGCGCTTTGCCCGGCGCCGGCCAGGACCGGCGCTTGGCTTTCTGCCGCACCCTCCTGGTCGTGCTGCGCGTAGCCGGCGAGCACAATCTGACCGCCGGTCGGCAACGCCGCGTGTTCGTCATGCGTGGCGGCCGCGGTCCAGTTGTGCTGTCGGTAATAGGCGACCGCCAGGATCTCGTCTTTGCTGTAATACCCGCCCAGGCCGATGCCCAGCCAGGGAATGCCCGCCCCGGAGATGGCCAGCACGGCGACCAAGAACGTCAGGCCCGTCACCGGCATCTTGCGCAGCAGCCCGCCCATTCGCCGCATGTCCTGCTCGTGGTGGCAGCCGATGATTACCTGCCCGGAACCGAGGAACAACACGGCCTTGAAGAACGCGTGCGTCATCAGGTGGAACAGCGCCGCGATCCAGGCCCCCACGCCCAACCCGAAGATCATGTACCCGAGCTGCGACAGCGTCGAATACGCCAACACGCGCTTGATGTCCGTCTGCACGAGCGCGATCAGCGCCGCCATTGTCAGCGTGATGCAGCCGATGACCGCGATGAACATCTGCGCGCCCGGCGTCAGCAAGGCAAAGACCCGCGCGACCAGGTAGACACCCGCGGCAACCATGGTCGCCGCGTGAATCAGGGCGGACACCGGCGTGGGGCCTTCCATCGCGTCCGGCAGCCACACCTGCAACGGGAACTGGGCACTCTTGCCGATCGCTCCGCAGAACAGTCCGATGCCCATCCAGGTCGCCAAACTGATTCCGAGGAATTGTGTCGTGAACAGCTCCGGCGCCCGCTGGGCCCCGAGCATCTGAAACGCCTCCCCCGGCGCCGACATCCAGCCGGCCTCGCGTGCCCCGGCGGCGAACCTCGCCGCCGTGTCGTCCAGCGAGAGTGTTTGCAGGTATACGAAACACAGACCCATCCCGATCATGAAGCCGAAGTCGCCCACGCGGTTGACGACGAAAGCCTTGAGGCCGGCGTCGCTGGCGCTTTTCTTCTCGAACCAGAAGCCGATCAGGAAGTAGCTGCACACCCCGACCAGCTCCCAGAAGATGTACAGGAACAGGAGGCTGGCACTGATGACCAGCCCGAGCATCGAGAAGCAGAACAGCGACAGAAACGTGAAAAAGCGGGCAAACCGCGGATCACCCTTCATGTACCCGATGCTGAACAGGTGGATGCACGTCGAGCACAGCGTCACCATCAGGAACATGATCACGGTCAGCGAGTCGAGCTTGACGCCGAAGTGGATCGGCACGCTGCCGACCATCGTCCACAACGGCGCGGTCCTGGCGGCGTGCTCGGCCGCGTCGGCGCGCTGTAGCGCGCCCATCCCGTACCATCCATACGTGACGATGATCGCCAGGATCAACGAGATCCCGATCGCCGCCGTCGCGACCCAGCCCGCGATAGGCTCGCCCTGCCCGGGCCCGGTGGGATGGTGCGCGTCGTGCGCATCGTTCCCGCCGTGCTCGTCCTCCTCCCGCCGCGCGAGTTTCAGCTTGCTGCCGCGGAAGGCCAAATACACGAAGCTGAAAAGCGGGACGAGCACGCCCGCCAACAGACAAGATTGCAGGAACCCAGGATCGTCCATCGCTGCTGTTGCTTATCCTTTCAGCGCGTCGCCATGATCGACGTCGATCGTGGCGTGACTGTTGTAGAAGCTCAGGAAGATCGCCAGGGCGATGGCGGCCTCGGCGGCGGCCAGCACGATCACGAACGCCGCCGCAATCTGCCCGTCCAGCCCGCCCACGCGGTAGCGCCCGCAGGCGATGAAGTTCAGGTTGGCCGCGTTCAGCACCAGTTCGGCCCCGATCAGAATCCCGACCGCGTTGCGCTTCAGCGTCATCACGGCGATGCCGGCGCAGAAGACGAAGGCCGAGACGATCAGGTAGTGGCTGAGACCGATCTCCAACATACGCTCACTTCTTCTCCGGGCTGGCTAGATACGCGGCCCCGATCATTACCGCCAACAGCAGAACCGACACCAGCTCGAACGGGATCAAGTACTGGGTTAGCAGAGACCGCCCGATGTCCGCCACCGGCCGTACCTCGCGCTCCGGGGCGGCGTCCGGGATTGCCGGCCAGTCCGTCGCCAGCATCAGGCCGCTCAGACCGGCGAACAGGATCACGCCCACCAGCGCCGTGATGGCGATCTCGCGCGGCCGCGCGTTGAACCGCACGTATGGACTCTTGGCCGTTAGCATCACGCCGAAGACGATCAGGATCAGGATTCCGCCCGCGTAAACGATCAACTGGATGGCCCCCAGGAAGTTTGCTGACAGCAGGAAGTAAAGAACGCCGGCCGACACTAGCGTCCCCAGCAGCCACACCGCGCTGCGGACGATGCTGCGGCTGACGACGATCGCCAGTGATGAGACGACCATCAGGCCGCCGAAGATGTAGAACACGACTGTTTCCAGCGACACCCTCAACCTCCAGGGGTGGCACGGCTGCTTCTGAGCAGCCATGTCCCTTCACTATCCTCCAGGCAACGGCCGCCCGACCGCCTGCGAGCCAACCAACGCCCGCCGCCTGCTGAACCCGGCGTAGGCCACGTACAAGACGGCGATGGCCCCGACCGCACCGATCAGGGCCAGAACGATGCTTATCACCTTGGTCACCCAGAACGCCGCCAGCGAGGACGGCAGCCACAGTTCCCAGAACACGCTGCACAGCAGCACGAGCATCGTCAGCGGCAGCATCACCTGGACGCAGGAATAAAGCACCTGGTCGATCCGCAGCCGCGGCAGGGTCCAGCGCATCCACATCTGCAAGTAGATGAAGAACAGGCATTTGAAGACGAACCACAACGGCCCGCTGAACACCACGCCGTAGACGAGCTGCTGCCACAGCGCGCCGTCCTTCCAGCCCTCGGGCGCCAGGGCTACCCACGGCGCGTCCCACGCCCCCAGGAACAGAATCACCAGCAGCCCGCTGACGACGAACATCGCCGCGTACTCGGCGAAGAAGAACACCGCCCAACGGAACCCGCTGTACTCAGTGTGGAAGCCGGCCACCAGCTCGCTCTCGGCCTCGGGCAGGTCGAACGGGGCGCGCTTGCACGAGGCCACCGCCGCGATGAAGTAGACGAACATCGCCGCGAACGTCCACGGGCTGTGCCAGGCCAGCCAGTTGAACCAGCCGCCCTGCTGAAACTCGGCCGCCTTGCTCAGCGACAGCGAGCCGACCACCATGATCGGGATCAGCAGGGACATCCCCAGCGGGATCTCGTAGCTGACCACCTGGCAGGCCTCACGCATCGCCCCGTAGACGCTCCACTTGTTGTTGCTCGCCCAGCCGCCGATCAAAACCCCCATCACGTCGATGCTCAGCATCGCCAGGATGACCAGTAGCGCCACGTCCAGCTCGCGAAACACCCAGTACACGCCGAACGGCAACGCCATGAACGCTATGACCACCGGGACGAAGCACAGATAGGGAGCCAGCCGGAACAGCGGCCGATCCGCGCGATCCGGGATGAAATCTTCCTTGGCGATGCATTTGATGCCGTCGGCCAGCGACTGCGACCAGCCATGCCAGCCTCCGACCCGCATCGGCCCAAGCCGCGACTGGATGTGACCGGCGGTCTTGCGCTCCCACCAGATGGCGTACATCGCCAGGAGCGACACGAACGCGATCGCGCCGATCACGCCGATGACGTCGCGTACTACCAGCCATTGGAACGGCCAGAGCAGCCAGGCCGGGGTGAGCAGCTCCAACTGCTCGATGCCCAGGCGCAGCTTCTCCAGGCCGATCGATTTGCCCACCGGCACTTCACCGGTGGCCACCAGGTGGGCCTGGACCTGAAGCACGGTGCGGAACAGCAGGAAGACCGCCCAGGCGAACACACAGCCGCCGCCGACCGCGGCGAAGAGAATCAGGCCGGCCAAGCGGCGAATCGGTAGTCGGAATACGCGGTATATGCTAACGGCCAGCGCAGCAATCAGCTTGGCTGGACCGCGGAACTGCTTGGGGCCACGATCGGGCCAGGGAACGTATACGTCCGTCATACGCGCCTACCCTAAAGGAAGCCCCATAGTATAGCACTCCCGCTCACGGGGTAAAGGGCTCCAGACAGCGCGGTCTGTGTTGCGGCGTGCTCGCGCCGGGGCGCCTCGCTCATCCGTCTACACGGCCCTGCGCCGTCCGCGCGGACGCGCAGCAGCCGGCGATAACGGTCGAGGCAATTTCCTCCGCGGCTCCCGGCGACTCAGTACGTCTTCCCCTTCCGGTACTCAAACTGGTATATTCCTGCCTGGTTGACGGCGATCCGCGCCTCGCCGCCGCCCGGGACAAGCTCGAACAGTTCGGTCAACCGCGCCGCCGCGATGCCGACCGCATTAACGTGCGGCCAACACTGAATCAGGCGGACCAGCCCGCCGGCTACCCACGCGTGAGCCTCCATTGCCAGCTTCTCGCCCTGGTATTCGGCCAGGTCGGTCGCGATCACGCGCAGCACGTCGATCGGCCCGGTGGCCTGTAGCTCCGCCAGTTGCGGGTCCAACTCACCCCGCAGCAGAAACCCTTCGTCCCTCTTGAACCCGTAGTCGCGGACAAACCGGGTCGCGTGAACCTTCCCGGCCACCCGCCGATCGCGCGTCAGCAGCACCACTACCGCGTCGGTCCGCCCGAACGCGTCTTCGCACAGACTGCACAGCCCCAG
>JAUWXH010000385.1 GCA_030616465.1 Planctomycetota bacterium
TGCCACTTGGTCCCAGATACGCCGGATGATCCTCGAAACCGGCTTCACGCACCTGCGGCAACGCAAGCTGAACGTGCTCGCCCCGCTGCTGGTCAACGTCGCGACGGTGTAACGCCACCCAGGTCAGGCCGCGCGTGGCGCGCGATTCCTCCTGAGCATTCCCCTGTTGCAGTGATCTGAGGCCGCTACGGCGGGTTGCCGGCCGTGAGACCGCTGGCGACGGTGACAATCTCGAACTCGGTGTCGCGGCCGTCCACGTTCAGTGTCACCCATCGGCCGACCGCGATCCCCATCAGCCTTTGAGCCACCGGCGCCAGGTAGTTGTAGACGCCGCGATCAACATCGACGTCGAACGGCCCCAGGAAGGTCATCACGCGCCGGGCTCCGTCCGTCAGATTGCGCAGCGTCACCCGCGAGCCGACGCCCACGTGATTGGTCGGCACCTGATACGGCTCGAGCGTGCGAGCCTTGGCCAGCTCGGAATTGATCTGCGCCAGCCGGGCACGCAGCAGGTCACGCTCCTCCAGGGCAAACCTGTACTCGGAATTCTCGCTCAGATCACCGTGCGAGGCCGCCTCGCCGATCCGCCGAGCGTTCTCCCGCATGGTCACGTTGACGAGACGGTCGCGCTCCTCGGTCTTGCGGCGCAGACCTTCCGGCGTGGTCCAGAGCACCTCGGGATCCTCCCACGCTTCCAGCCGCTTGACGGACATCTCCCACAGCGTGGGGTGTGCTTCGCGCAGCATGTTGAGCATGCGCAAGCGGGCGTTGTCGCCGATGCCGTCGAGACGCTCGAGTTGTCGCCGTAGCGTAACGGCCCGATCCGGCGGCACACGTTGCAGGCAAGCGTGCACCTGGGCGTAGTCGCGCAGCGCCAGGGCCGTTTTCATGCGCTGGCGAAAGTCGCGCGTCGCCCGGACACTGGTCGTGACCGTCCGCCCCAAGGCACTAAGCGCATCGATGATGCCGGTGAAGAGCTCATCGGCCGACGGCAGGTTGAGCTCTTGCGAATGCCGCGGTCCCTTCCATAACCAGCACATCGGCTCCGGATGGTGCACCGGGTCGGCCAGGGTCTCGTCGATGTGCTGCTGGACGGAGTCGCGCAGTCCGCCGGCGAGCCCAGCGGCTACGATCCGGTCCAGCATCGACGCCGGCGCGCGGGCCATCATGTGCACCGCGCAGGCGGGCCCGTCGTCCGGCCGGGCACTGGCGAGGGCGTTCAACGCCAACTTCCACAGGGCGTCGTCTCGCAGCCCGGCGATCAGACGCGCCGGGTCGTCTGCTCTCTCGAGCATGGATATCGCCGGCCTGTCTCCCTCTTCGTCCGGCACGATCGGCGGGCCGTCGGCCGCTACGTCGAGGCGCTCGATCACCAACGCCGCTGCCAGTGCTTCGGTCGGCCGCCGCTGCTCGACGGACTCGACGTGCCCAGCCAGGTGAGCCCGGAAACGCTGCAACAGTCCGTTGTCGAGGGTTTCCTTGCGTTGCCGCTTTTCCCCCAAGTAGGCTTCGATGATCCGCAACCATCTGATCGGTTCGGTGTGCCCGGCGAATACCGCCCAGGTCTCGTCCTCGAGCGTTTGGCCTTCCGCACAGTAGCGTAGCCGCACGGGCGCGCGACCTTCGACGATCACGTGCGGGCAGCGCTTCAGCAGCGTGCGTGTCTTGCTCCACCAGCGTGACCAGTCCTTGGCGACGAGCTGTCGCGGGACGAGCTCGTGTTTCAGCACGTCGGCATCGAGCAGGCCGCCGTGCGCGCGAACCACGCCGATGACCAGCGCAACCGGGTCGCTCTGGATCAGCTCGCCCAGCCGCTGGGGGCGCAGTTGCCGCAACACGCGGAAATCGTCCGGCTCCAGGCACTCATAGCCGCTGGCCAGCTCGGCAGCCGGAATCGTCGTCAAGCGACCCGCCCGCCGGAGCGTGCACAGGCCGTGCTCGGTATCGACCTCGATGACCTCGACGACCAGGTCTTCGGCCCGGCTGAGCAGCGCGTCGCCTTTCTTCAACGTCAGGCACAGGTCCACGGCGTTTAGCGCGTTGCGGGCCGGACGCGCGCCGGTGAGCCCCGCGGCCGCCAGCAGCCCGTCGAGCCCCGGCGTGCCGGCGTACGCGGCTCGGTACGCGGCTACGGCAAGCTGGCGCAGCTCGGCGTTTCGCGGATCGGCCGTCAGCGCGATCCGCGCGAGCGTCACCGCCGCCGCCGGGTCGGATTGCATATCCGTGTTCTCGAGCACGATCTGGGCGAGCGTGGCCACGCGTTCAGCTTGTCCGGCTGCTTCCAGGTGCTCGAAGGGGGCGACCAGCTCGGCGAGCCGCAGGTCGCCGCTCTCCAGGCGCTCGAGGCAGCGCGCCTCAAACGCGTCGAGCTCGCCGTCTTGAACCAGTCTGAGCAAGTCCACTTCCGGCATCGTCACCTCACCACAACACGACCTGCGTCTCACCCGGCGCGCCGCCTAGTGTCCCCACACTATGTCTGGGCATGCCCCAGCCGAGGAACCCCAGCGCGCTTCGGAGCCCGCGCGCGGTCGGGATGTTGTGCTTGTCTGCTCTTGAAAAACTCGAACATCTTCTGAAAGTCATAGTCGCACGCCCGGGCGAGGGCCTCACGCGCACAACGAACACGCGTCACCACCGGGTCCGGATCTTCGTCTGCTCTCATCGGCGACTTCCTCAATCGAGCCCATGTGCGTCCGGATTCTAGCGATCCTCCTTCTCCATCTCACCGCGTGCCCGGCGTTTGGCCCTCAGCAGGCGTGAGGTGTAGTCCGCTTCGCTGGCGGGCGGCTTCTTGCGCGTCGGCCGGGCCACGACCGGGGCTTCGGCCTCGTGCTCGGAGGCCCCGCCCAACGCCTTGCTCAATTCCTCGGTCACCTTCGAATCGGGGACCGGGGCCTCGTAACGGGCGGAACGATCGGGGGGCGTGCCGACCTCTGAAACCGGGGCGCGCTGCTGCATATCCTCGCGCACCCGCTCGCGCGTTCCCTTCAGCGTTGAAAGGACGGCCGCGCTGGCCTCGGCCGGCCGACGCCGACCCGCCAACTCGCCGATGAACGCCCGGACCTTGCGGGCCAGCTCGACCGGGTTGATCGCGACCCGGCGCACCGCCACGTCCAGCAGGAACAGCAACAGCATCAGCTTGATCAGCGTTTCCCAGATGGCGGCGCGTGACTCGGCCTTGGGTAGC
>JAUWXH010000161.1 GCA_030616465.1 Planctomycetota bacterium
CAGCAAGGCCGCACCGTACGCCGCGCCCTGCGTGACGTTGACCGTGACGATCGGGGTGTTGAAGACGTCGGCCAACATTTGACGCCAAAGCGCGCTCCGCGCGCCGCCACCCGAAGCGCGCACCTGCTTCACAGCCAGGCCCAGGTCGCGCATCAGTTCAAGTGAATCGCGCAGGCCGTAGCTGACGCCCTCCAGCACCGCCCGCGTCAGGTGCGCCTTGCGGTGCCGCAGCGTCAGGCCGAAGAACACGCCGCGCGCGTGCGGATCGGGGTACGGCGTGCGCTCGCCGGTCAGGTACGGCAAGAAGAGCAATCCCTCGCAGCCGGGCGGCACATCGGCGGCGGCCTCGGTCAGCAGGTCGTATGGATCGCGGTTCTCCCGCTTGGCGCGGCGGACTTCCGCCTCGCCGAGCGTGTCGCGGAACCAGCGGAGACTGCCGGCCGCCGACAGCATCACGCCCATCAGGTGCCATTTGCCGGGGACGGCGTGGCAGAAGGCGTGCAGGCGGCCTTCGGGCTCGATGCGGTAGGAATCGGAGGCGGCGAAGACGACGCCGGAAGTGCCGAGAGTCGCTGAAACGACGCCTTCATCGATGATGCCGGTTCCGACGGCCTGGGCGGCCTGGTCGCCGCCGCCGCCGACCACAGGCGTTCCCGCGGTGAGACCAGTTGCCTTCGCCGCTGCCATGTTGACCTTCGCGCTGGCCACAGGCGATTCGGTGACTTCCGGCAACCACGTACGGGGCACATCGAGCGCGGTGAGCATCTCGTCGGACCACTGGCGCTTGCCGACGTCGAACATCGAGGTGCCGGACGCGTCGGAGACCTCGCTGAAGAACTCGCCGGTGAGTTGGTAGCGAAGGTAGTCCTTCGGCAGCAGCACCTTGGCGACTTTCCGATAGACCTGCGGCTCGTTCTCGCGGACCCAGACTACCTTCGGGGCAGTGAAACCCGGCAGGACTGGGTTGCCGGTCAGTTCCAGTACCTTCTTCGCGCCGACCCGCTCGGTAATCGCGGCACACTGCTCGGCCGTGCGCTGGTCGTTCCACATAATGCACGGCCGCGGGACGCCGCCCTTGTCGTCGAGCAATACGAGCCCGTGCATCTGCCCGGTCAGTCCGACCCCGGCCACCTGCTCGCCTCTGACGCCGCTCTGCCCCAAGGCCCGGCGAATGCTCGCGATTGTTGCCGTCCACCAGTCGTTGGGATCCTGCTCCGCCCACAGCGGCTGCGGCGTGGACATGGGGTACTCGCTCGTCGCCTCGGCGACGACGCTGCCGGCCGTGTCGATCAGCACGGCTTTGCTGCCGGTGGTCCCAACGTCAATGCCGAGAAGGTAAACCGCCTTTGGCATGGTTCACGATTCCCGTGGCGCGGACGAGTCAGGCAGCTTCTTCAGCATGTCTTCGACTTTGCGTTTCGACTCCGGCGGGTGGCGCTCGCGGTCGCTTCTCATAGCGGAATGGCCTCTCGCAGGACAGTGTCGCGAATACACTCCCGCAGACCGCGCTCGGTGACCACGTCCACGCGCCGGCCGAGCAGATTCCGCAGCTCCATGAGCAGACCGCCAAGGTCCAGCAGGCTACGCCCCGGCTCAAGATCTACGAGGAAATCGATGTCGCTTTCCGCGTCCGCGCTACCACGCGCAATCGAACCGAATACGCGCATGTTGCGGGCGCCGTGGCGCTCCGCGATCCGCAGGATCTCGTCGCGATGTGTTGCCAAGCCTGGGTTGGAGACCATGCTCAATCCCTTCGACAGCCGGTCACGTTAACAGCGGGGCCCTGCGGCGCCTAGACGTGTGGGCCAAGCGTATCCGCCAGGCCCCCGTACCTGACAGAATGCCGGGCTTCCGCCCCGGTTCGTTCCAGGCGGAACGGCGCTTGCGGCGTAGCGTTCGAGCCAGGGACATGTCCGCATGGTATTCAGCCTCGCCGAGCAATGCACGGGCAAACCCGCCTGCGGCAGCCCTGCCCACGGCACCCGGCGATCCTTCCTCGACGCCCGGTACGACCGGGGCGAACCGGCGTCCCCCGGGTGAAGCGGTGGGCGATGGCCACGCTGCGAGGCTCGAGTTTACATTAGAATGCCGGTGCCTTACGACGACCAGACGCTTCCTTTGAGCGGCCCTTTCTGAAAGCTCACATCTACGCCCGCCTCCGCCATCTCCCGCAATTCACGTAGGTGGCCCAGTTGGTGGTGCAGCTCCAGTTGCTCCGCGAGCGACGTCGCTCGTGCTAGGTACGCACACGTGTCCAGGATATCCTGGCGCCGTAGACTCCACTCCGCGAGCGCTCTGTAGGCAATAACCCCTCTGATGCCCTGTTCGACTTCTGCCAACTGAAGCACTTCCTCCGCCAACTGGTGGGCCGTCAGTGCGTTGGCGAGCAATACTGCCGCCTGCAAGTAGCGTACGTGCGCCTCCGTCATATCACTATCGCGCCACTCGCCCTGCACGCGCGCAGCCAATACGACTGCCTTTCGAGCGAGATCCAAGCTGGATTCGTTCCCACACCTAGCCAAAACCGAAACATGCTGTCGAGTAAGATATGCGGCATATCGCACATGATCCACCGGTACTCGCGTATTAGGCAGACTATCCGTGAGCGCGTACGTTTTGCACAGGTATCCCAGAATTCGCGACGCCTCCTCGTATTGCAGCAGTGCATTGCGGTTGACCGCGCGTATATGGTCATTCCGAACATCAAGGAACGGATCGCGCGCATGGTCATTGAATCGCCGGGACTCGCGCAGGTACTCGTCAATCACCGTGCGCGGATGTCGGTTGACTCGTTCGCGTTCTGACCGGCCCGGTATGTGGGCCGTCAGAAACGCCGCCATATCCGAAGGCACCCAGGCGCAAACCAGCAGGCATAAGTCCTGGTCGCGGTCTTTATGATGCCGGGCAGCAAAGAATACCCTGCTAAGCTCTCTCCAAACCTCATCTGCGCGATAGCACAGTGGACGAGAGAATTCAGTCAGCGTGGTGAACCGCGTCCACAAATCGTTCAGCTGTTCGCCCGAAAGATCCCCGTAGGGGTTGACCCCATTCTTCAGGTCCCGACAATCGTTAGGCGATATCAGGAAGCGATCGGCAATGTGGTGGTGATTAGAGCAGAATAGAATCCCGTTTTCCAGCGTGCCCTGACCTTGGTACCGCTTCGGATCAATGTGATGGCACTCCAGCCTGTCGTACGGTTCCGCGCACTCACAGTCCGGGTACATGCAGATTGGCAGGCGCGACCGCCGCACTCTCTTGGATTCCTCGCGTAGCGCGTGCTTGACCGGCCTGGGGAAGTCGCCGGGATCGCACGTTCCTGCAAGCAGCGGATAAGGCCTTTGAGTGGACTTGGCAGCCATGGGTCGCCACTAGTCTTGTCGTCGCCGGAAGCTATGATCTAACGGTTACCAGCAGCCTGGGGGCGGTCGCAGTGTCCACTGGGGCCGGGTGGTACCCAACGCCGGGTCCCATGCCTTCGCAGGCGCAGCCCGCGTAGGCATGCCGCCTTGGAGACATGTTAACCCGCGAGTTCGTCGCCCGAAAGCGTGCCACCCGACAGGCGCGGCGCTCGGCGTCACAGTGGGCGCCGGACTCGCAGGTCCGGCGCCACAGGGCGGCCGCGCGAAGGCGCGAGCCGCCAACCCGGCCGCTAGACGGCTGGGACGGACACGGGCCGCTACTTCACCGCCGGGAGCGGCGGGAGGTTTTCGGGCTTCAGGGCTCGCTGGCGGATCAGGTAGGCCTCGAGCCAGCCGCGGGTTTCGTCCGGGTACTGGTGGGCATACAGCACCGATTCGTGGTCGATCGCGTTGACACGGTCGTTCGCCGCCTGGATCGCGTCCATGTTGATCTTGATCGCCGTATCGACCGGCATGCGCTCGGGATTGATGTCGATGCCGAACCAGCCCGTGTAGCCGTACATCTTCAGCGTGTACAGCAACGCCTCGAGTTGCTCGGGTGAGATCACGCCGACGTTGAGGTCCTGGTCGTAGTTCCCCAGCGGCTGGCTGTTCCAGTGCGAGTGGGCGAGCCGGCCCTCACTCAGCGGCCAACTGAACGCGTAGGCCAGGTCCTCGAAGCCCATCAACACGTGGCCGATCTCGGGGTTCAGACAGCAGAGCTTATGGCCCTCGTCGAGCAGCTTGCGATTCTCGGGATGCCTCAGCTTCGCCTCGACGTCCCGGCAGAGCAGCACGCCCTCGACTGTCGTGCCGAACAGGATGTGGCCGCGCGGCTCGTACGGCTTCGGCTCGAAGGCGATGCGTACGCCGGGCACCGCGTCCATCGCTTCGGCCAGGCCGTCGATGAAGCGGTCGCGCAAGCCGACAAAATCGACGCCGAACGGATTCTCATAGCCGTCGATGCCGGGCCAGATAACAACGAACTCGGTGTCGAGCTCCTTGCTCACGCGGAAGGTGGCCTTGGTGCGGTCGATGGCGATTTTGCGCATGTCGGGTAGCGGGTTGGACAGCGAGCCCCATTCGAACGCCTCGTCCCAGAACAGCAGCGGGGCGATGGTGATCAGCTTGATGCCGGTGTCGGCGCAGAACTTCTTCCACAGGTCAATGTTGTCGTTGCTGACCTCGTTGGGGTAGTGGGCTTCCAGGCCCGCGAGGCCGTAGTCCTTCAACGACGCGGCAATCTCCAGCCGCTGCTCGATGTTCAGGTCGGGCTTGTATTTGTCGTGAAAGCGGCTGTTGGGCGGCGAGAAGTACCAGATGCCGGCCGAAAACCGCAGGTCCAGCTCGAACGACTTCAGATGCGCGAGCAATTGCTCGGGCGTGCGACGTAGCGCTTGCTGGCGGAGATCACGAAGGGCCATGTGCGACTCCTTTCGAAAGCATCATCACCGGTTACGGGAACTGCCCTGGCCTATACCGCGTGGATTCTAACGTGGGGTCGGCGCACGCCAAATAGCGGGCGTCGGACGGGCCGCGTGGGAGCGGCGGCGCGACGAAATAGCATCAGTTGGCCAGGGCAGGCCGGGCGTGCCTGGCACTCTTCGGTTCACGCACCCGCTGTTTGCCGGCCGCGGTCTGCTTCAACGGCACAAAGCGGGCGACAAAGAAGAGCCAGGTCAGCCCAACGGCGTACGTGGTGGTGGGCGAGATCAGGTGGTTGAGCCACGGCTTGGTGGCGCTTTCGATTCTGCCGCCGCTGCCCAGCACGAACAGCAGGATGATGAGCGTGATCCAAACCGCATCCATCGCGGGTAGACGCCTGCACCGGCCCGCCGTCACGATGATGAACGCCAGCGGCAGCAACATTTGCACGCAGTGGTGCGCCGAGGTTTGCGGCGACAGCAGCAGTACGAGCGGGATCGCCGCGCAGACGCACTCCGCCGTGCTCAAATCGCGCTGGCAGAACCACATCCACACACCGGTGACGATGCAGAGCATCATGGCGGCGGTCCAGACGATCCACTGAGCGGTACCGAGTCCGAGATCGACCCACGGGATGGAGGCGCCCTCGTGGGTGGGGTGGTCGACGAACAGGCGATAGACGAGCCCGCGCAGGCTCAGATTGTTGGGGCTCATAGCGGCATGCTGGTCGGCGGAAAAGCTCTGTAGGCCGTCGAGCCAAGTGCGGGTGGCTTCATATCCGGGCCAGATCAATGCGGCTGTGAGCAGGATGGCGATGGCGCCGACGCCGACTGCCGCTGCCTTCCATTTCCCGCGCACCGCGAGCACAGCCAGGTAGACGACCGGCGTGACTTTTGCGACGGCCGCCAAGCCGAGCCAGACGCCACCGGCCAGCGGGCGGTTCCGCAGCATGGCGACCGCG
>JAUWXH010000202.1 GCA_030616465.1 Planctomycetota bacterium
AGCCGGTTGATCGCCGGACGATCCGCCTGATCAACCCCAATTCGCCGCTCTCGAACATCACCATGCCGGAGATCATCCGGAAGATGACCTTCACGCGCAAGGCGTTGTTCGCGCCGACGGGGCTGACCATCTGTGCGGCGGTGATGCCGAAGCACTGGGCCGTCGAGGTCGTGGACGAATGTACGCTCGACGGGCGGCATCGGGCCAAGGCGGACGTGGAGATCGTCGGCATCTCTGCCATGACCGCGCAGGCCAAGCGGGCGTACGAGATCGCCGACGACTATCGCCGGCTGGGCGTGACGGTCGTCATGGGCGGGATTCACCCCAGCGCGTTGCCGGAAGACGCGCTGCAACATTGCCACAGCGTGTGCAAGGGTGACGCCGAGTCCACGCTGCCACACCTGATCGTCGATTGGGAGGCCGGCGTCGAGCGGGGTGACGATCCGCGCGGCGGCATCGCCCGCATTTACGACTGGGCGGAGTTCCCCACGGCGCCGATCGCGACGCCGCGTAAGGACCTGCTCGACCCGCGCGATTACCTGGTCGCCAACCCGATCCAGACGACGCGCGGCTGCCCGCATAACTGTAACTTCTGCACGACGCCGGGCGTGTTTGGCCGCAGGTTTCGCCAACGGGCGATTGAAGACATTGTTGAGGAGATCCGGGAGGCGAAAGAGCGGCACCGCAGTTGGTGCTTCATCTTCGCCGACGACGATTTCGGCGGCAACCACCAGTGGGCGATCGAGCTGTGCGAAGCGCTCAAGCCGCTGAAGATCGCCTGGGCCAGCCAGTGCGATGTGCTCATCAGCCACAACGATCGGCTATTGCGCGCGATGCGCGCGAGCGGCTGCGTCGGGCTGATCCTCGGGCTGGAGAGTCCCCGCCAGGATGCGCTCACCGAGGCGGGCAAGAAGTTCGTCAAGTCGGAGACGTATGCGTGGCGGATCCGTAAGATTCAGAGCTACAGCATCAGCTTGTGGGGGGCGTTCATCTTTGGGTTCGATAGCGATACCTGGCGGGACTGTATGTACGCCTGCCGGTTCGCGCAACGGATGAACCTGGCGATGAGCTGCTTCCCGATCCTCACGCCGCACCCGGGGACCGCGTTCTTTCACCAGTTCGAGCGTGAGGGGCGCATCCGCACGTACGATTGGGAGCGCTATAACGGTGCGTCGGTGGTGTACGAACCGAAGCAGATGTCGGTGAAGCAATTGCGGCACGCCCAGATGGCGGCGTTCAGCGAGTTTTTCTCTCCGCGCTCGGTTTTCCGGCGCCTGCGGCTGATCCCGTTCAAGTCGCGTGCTTGGCTGGCGAACCTGGCAATCTGGAAGGGCATTCAATACTACTATCGCAAGCGGGGTCGGCAGGTGCCGGCGTTTCGTGACTTCTTGAACCCGCATTCGCGGGCCTGGGAGTACCCCGACGAGAGCTGGGCGGCCGAGTGTCAGGCGTCCGAGGTTGTCCCGACCGCCGAGGGAGCCGCGGGCTTCAGCCCGCGCGGCACCGGCGAGGCCGGCGTCCGCCCGCCGCTGGAAACGCTGGCCGCCGGGGTGGCCGCCGGCAGCGATCCGCTCGTCCGGGCGGCCGATGCTCTGAACCGGCAGGAAGAAGCCGTCGCAAAGGCGAACCTGCGGTCCGGTGCATCAGCGGCGCGGGTCAAGTAGCGCGGGCCTGCCTCGGGCGAGCTGGCTGAGCCCGACTCTTGGCGAATCGTTCATCCCAACGTAAACTTGCTGTATGCCGAAGAAGAAAAGGCCCAAGCGGTACCACTTACCAGTCGTCGTCGAGCAGGACGAAGACGGGGTCTTCATCGTCTCGGTGCCCACGTTGCGCGGCTGCCGTTCCTATGGTCACACAGTCGATGAAGCCATGAGGAACATCGCCCAGGCGGCTGCCCTCTGTCTGGAGGACGAAGAGCCGTCCGGGGCCGGTACGTTTGTCGGCGTTCGCGACCTTGAGATCGTGGCGTGAGTGCCACGCCCGTCATCGACGCCCGAACGCTGATCAGCGCGCTTCGCAGACTCGGCTTCGTGCGCACGCGTTCGCGTGGTTCCCATCAGCGCTTCGCGCACCCGGACGGCAGAAAGACGACCGTGCCGGTCCATCGCGGTCGTGATCTCCCGCGTGGGCTGCTGCGGCAGATCGTGACCATTGACCTGGAAATGGAGATGGGCGAATTCATCAAGTTGCTCTGAGGCGAGTGGGCCCGGAAGAGGCCGCCCGCCGCAGACCCACGCCAGCACCGCCCCGTCGCTGCTGCCTGCTGCCGACGCCCGTTCGCTTGACAGGTTGGGCGTCGGGAATAGAGTTCCGGGAATGCATCTGGGATCAGAACGACGCGCCGTGAACAGGGCCGGCGTAGCTTCCCGGGCGGGAATCGCGCGAACCTGATGATCACACTGCATGCCTACGTCCTGCGCGAACTGCTCAAGACCTTTGGGCTCGCGATCCTGGCGCTGACGGCGCTGTTTACCATGGGCGGGGGGCTTTACAACGTGGTACGCTCCCCGGGTGTGACGGCGGCCAGTCTGCTCAGCGTCCTGCCGTTGCTGCTGCCCATCGTGATCACGCTGACCATGCCGGTGTCGGCCCTGTTCGCGACGACGATGGTCTACGGGCGACTGGCGGCCGACAACGAGCTGCTGGCCTGCCGGGCCGCCGGCGTCAACGTCCACCGTACCTTCCTGTCCGCGGTGCTGCTCTCGGTCTTCGTCACGGCTTTCACACTGCTGTTCGGCAACTTCGTGATCCCCGACTTCATGAAACGTCTGGACCGCTTCGCCCGCACCAACATCCGCGATATCGCTCTCCAGCAACTGCGGGCCCAGGGACACGTCAGGTACGGCAACAGGTACTTCATGACCGCCGAGCGCGTCGAGGACGTGGACGACGCGGCGTTGAGAGCGAAGGGGCTTCCGACCGGGAGGGAGATCCGCTACCTGCTGATTGCCTCGCCCACCTTCCTGCAACTGGACGGGAACGGCGAGGTGGAGCGTTTCGCGACGGCCCGCTGGGGGCTGTGTCAGTTTGACACGCGGGCGGTCATGCTGCGCGTCACGGTCTACGTGAGCGACGCGTGGGACTACGAGATCGGCAAACAGTCCGCTCACATCGACCTGCAAAAAGTCGGGCCGGTCGATATCGACCTGCCCATGCCGTTGAAGCCGTCGATGCTCGATCTCAAGACGCTGCTGCGCTGGCACGCGGCGCCCTGGGAATCGGCCAAGATGCAGCCGCGGATCGAGGAGTTCCTGGTCCAATTGGGACGCCATCGTTTCTACGCGGATTGCGCACAACGGCTGGGTCAGGGCGAGACGATCACCTTGGAGGACGATCAGGGTTGGAGCTACCGGGTCGAGGCCGAGCGCTGCACGTTTGACGGCAAGCGTCCGGTGCTGGTCAATGCGCAAGTGGAGATGGGCCGGCCCGGTCAGCCGCGACCGACCCGCTATGAGGCGGCCCGGGCGGTGTTGATCGCCCGCGCTTTGCCCGACGGACAGCCGATCGTGGAAATCCGGCTGGAGAAATCCGGCGACCGGCCCGTGCTGGAATACAACCCCCGCGCGGACGATTACGACACGCCGCGCGAGAAGCCGACACTGTCGCTCGACAGGCTACAAGTGCCGCAGCGCGTTCTAGATGAATTGAAGAGCTACACCCCGGCGGCCGTCCTCGATCCGCAGGTCGCGTTGCCCATCGACGGAGAGCTAGTGGACGCGCGGGTGAAGCTCTGGGCGTCGGCGGCGAAACTCCAGCGCAAGGTGGCGGCCCTGGTCCACTTCCGCCTGGGCTATGCCGGCAGCGCGCTGGTCACCATCCTGATGGGGGCGGCGTTGGGCGTGATCTTCCGCGGCGCGCGGATGCTAGCGGCTTTCGGACTGGCCTGCGTCCCGTTCGGCTCGGTCACCATCCTCATGGTGATGGGCCGTCAGCTCGGCGAGCACGAGGGTACCGAGGCGGTCGGGGCCGCGATTATCTGGGCCGGGCTGCTGCTGACCGCCGTGGCGGACGGGTTCATTATACGTTTCGGCGTGCGGCGGTGAGCGAGGTGGAGCGACCATGAGCATCGTGGACCGCTACGTTGCCCGCACGTTCCTGTCCGGCTACATCATCCTGCTGCTGGTTGGGATCGGGCTGTACATCCTGACCGACCTGCTGGTCAACCTCGACGAGTTCACCAAGGACCCTTCCTTGTCGTTCGTGCAGGTCCTGGGGGTCATGCGGGATTACTACCAGTACAACATCCCGCTGTACTTCTCGCAGTTGGGCGGGCCGCTGATGGCGATCGCGGCGGCCTTCACCCTCGGGTGGATGCTGCGCAACAACGAGCTCACCGCGTTGGTCGCCGCCGGCATGCCGCTTCAACGCCTGGCCGTGCCGCTGCTGGGCTGCTCCGTGCTCCTGGTCGTCTTGTGGGTGCTCAACCAGGAGCTGGTCGTCCCAAGCTGCGCGACCAAGATCGCGCGCAGCCACGACGACATGGTCGGCGCGCGGGTGGTCGGCGTGTACTGCGCCCGCGACGACAACAACGCCATCCTTACCGCGTTGCAGCTTGACCCGCGGCGGGGCGTGCTCAAGGGCGTGTATATCGTCGAACCCGACGACCGGGGCCGACCCGCGAATCTGATCGAGGCCGACCGGGCCCAGTACGTGCCGGAGCGTGGCGTCTGGACGCTGGAACGCGGCCGACGGATGAGCATGGGCCGCACCGGCGTTGAGCCGGGGCTTGGCGAGAGAATCCGCTATGAGCCGGTCTACGAGTACGCCTTCACGCTCAGCCCGGAGGAGTTGCTCTTGCGGCAGGGGGCCCAATGGTCGGAGCTGTTGAGCGTACGGCAGATGAACGCCCTGCTGCGAAGCCGTAACCTGCCCAACCTGTCCACGATCGACATGAGCCGTCACATCCGCCTGACCAAGCCGCTGCTGTTCTGGATCCTGATGACCCTGGCGATGCCGTTCTTCCTGACGCGCGAGCCGACCAGCGTGCTGGCCGCCGGCGGGCGG
>JAUWXH010000068.1 GCA_030616465.1 Planctomycetota bacterium
GTTATGGAACCACACCCAGTTCCGGCATCAGCTTGATCACGAGTTCGCGCGGACGCGTCGCTATGGCGGGGACGCCTCGCTGCTCATGTTCGACCTGGACCACTTCAAGGCCGTCAACGACACCTACGGTCATGAGATCGGGAATCGGGTACTCAAGTCCTGCGCTAGGCACCTGCTGAAGATGGTGCGCGACACCGATCTCGTGGCCCGCTACGGGGGCGAGGAATTCGTGGTCATCTGTCCCCACACCAGTCTGGACGAGGCGGTCCAACTGGCGGAACGGATCCGGCGTTCACTCCCGGAGCAGGTTCGCGTGAAGGAATGCCCGAACCTGTCCGTGACCGCTTCGGTTGGCGTCGTCTGCACCACCGACCCCCGCGTCACTTCGGTGACCGATCTGGTTAACCTGGCCGACCAGGCGCTATATCGGGCCAAGCGTGAGGGCCGAAACCGGGTATCCTCGGCCGACCAACTGGGCGAGGCTCCGTCGGACCTCGGTGTCCGGGTTGATGACGTGGATCGTCTGCGCAAAGAGGTCGTCACGCTGAACATGCAGGCCAAGGACCTGTGCCTGCAAAGTGTCTGGGCGCTGGTCCAGGCCCTGGAGGCCCGCGATCGCTACACCGTCTGCCACTCGCGCAACGTGACTTTCTACGTCTCCCGCTTGGTGAGCAGTACCGGCTGGCCTGAGGCGCTGCACAAATCGGTCACCAACGCCGCCATGTTGCACGACCTGGGCAAGATCGGCGTGCCGGACGGCATCCTCCAGAAAGGCGGGGAGCTTTCAGCGGAGGAAGCCGCGACCATACGACAGGTTCCACTGATGACCTGTAAGATCCTCGGACCCCTGCGCGTGTTTGAGACCGAAACCCTGATCATCCGGCACCTGCGCGAGCGCTACGACGGGACCGGCTACCCAGACGGGCTCGTCGGGGCCGACATCCCCATCGGGTCGCGCATTCTCGCCGTGGCCGAGACCTTCGATGCGCTGACCAGCGATCGGGCCTACCGTCCGCACCGCGCGATCGACGCCGCCGTTAAAGAGATCCGCGCGCAAGCCCGTAAGCAGTTCGACCCGCAGTTCACCGCCCTGCTGGAGCGCGTGGCCCGCAAGGAGAGAAAGCGCTGGCAGGAGCAGGTGGACCGGGCCCTCACTCAGTTGCGAGTTGCCGGCGCGCAGGCGCTTGTCGGTTGAACGCCGCCGCAGCGCGCCTCCCTCCTGTGCACCCCGGGGCCCTCTGGGGCCGGAGACGCCAGTGGGTGACGGACACCCGCCACTTCTGCCGGGTGGAGCGTGCGCCTGGCAATGACGTAAGGTACTGGGAAGCCGCCACTTACGGCAGATTCGTTGCGCGTACGTGACGGCTTTTCGTCATCTGTTCTTATCGGGAGCGGTAACGGCCGCTCGTGGAACGACCGATATAACACCTTTAACGGCAAGATGATACAACTAATTGGGCCATTGACGTCTCTCGGGCACGCAACGTGTCACCTACTGCTGCGCTAGAAGGTCTGCGCTGGGCAGGGGCGTGGTGCTCACCTGGCGCGTGTTCATAGACGAAACGTGGGTGCGGGCGCGTCGTACGGAGAGGAAACCGACCGCTCGCTAACTTTAGGTCTGAGGAGATCTGCTTATGTCCAAGTTATTCAGAGTCGGGTGCCTGCCGGCGCTGCTTTCAGTGGCGTTGCTCGTCGGCATGGCGTCCGCAGACGACAGGATGTCGTCGGCGACAACCCAGACAGACGAAAAAGTGGCGCGGTTGGAGGCCCTGCTTGAGGCGCAGCAGGGCCAGATCGAGGCGTTGGAGCAGCAGGTGGCCGCTGCCTCGGCGCAGGAAGCGGATGCCCAGCGAGTGGAAGCGATGAAGGGTCAGATCCGCGAGATCCTCAGCGAGCAGGAGTTCCGCGAGAGCCTGATGCCCTCGGTCCTGCAAGCCGGCTACGACAAGGGCTTCTTTATCAGGAGCAGCGACGACAGGTTCCTGCTGAAGATCGGCGGCCTGATGCAGTTCCGTTGGACGCATTATGCGACTCGCAAGGACAACCGCTGGCAGGCGCCACGCCTACAGCGCAACGACCGCACCGGCTTCGACTTCAACCGGTTGCGGATCAACTTCAAAGGTCACGTGTTCGATCCGGATCTGACCTACTTCGTCGAGATCCGCATGGACGCGTCTACGCCCACCGCCTATGACGCGATCCTTTCCTGGGCGTACGTGGATTACAAGTTCCACGAGGCGCTGCACTTCCGGGCTGGTAAGTTCAAGATCGCCTCGACCCGTGAGAACACCACCCCGCACTCGCAGTTGAAGCTTCCGGCGCGGTCGGTGGTGGATGCGGTGTTCGGCGGCGGGTTCGTCATGGGCGTGCGCTTCTGGGGCCAGCTGGCTGACAAGCGCGTGGAGTACTTCCTGGATGTGGTCAATTCGCTGTCCGACGACGAGAACTTCGGCAGCGGCCGCACGATCACTCCCGACGTGCCGGGCAGCCCCACGGGCACTGAGCTGGACAGCAACCCGGCCCTGGCCTTCCGGCTGGTCTGGCACGCCTTGGGCGACAACCCCCCGAACGACTGCGTAAACCAGTCGGATATCCCCAAGCACGAGTCACCGGCTTTTGACCTCGGCTTCCACTACATCTTCAACGAGGACGAGGGCGACGTGCGCACCACGCGGATTCCGTATCCGTTGCCGCGCCGCATTGCCAACCTGGGTGGCTTCGGCCTGACCAACACCAACGGTTTGCAGATCAATCAGTTCGGGTTCGACGCCGTCTTCAAGTACCAGGGCTTCTCGGCAACCGGTGAATACGTTCTGCGCATCGTCGATCCGCGTCGCGCGGGACGCATGCCGTTCTCGAACTGGTGGCTGTTCACCAACCAGGGTGATACCACCGTGCAGCATGGAGCCTACGTGCAGGCGGGATACTTCCTGCCGATCCCCGGCTTGGAGGACAAGCTCGAAGCGGTGATGCGGGTCGGCGGCATTTCCGCCTTGGCCAACGGCCAAGAGGGTACCTGGGAGTACACCGCCGGACTGAACTACTTCATCGAGGGTCAGAACGTCAAGCTCTCGACGGACATGACGAAGATCACCGAGATACCTACCACAAGTGGGTACAAGAGTTTTGCCAACGTCAACGACGACGCGCTGATCTTCCGCGTCCAGTTGCAGGTGGCCTTCTAGTTGCCGCTATTGGAAGGTTTGGGAAAAACTGAAAGGATTCACCCGAGATTCTGAGGAGAAAACGGTATGTCGAAACGATTCGTCACCTGGAAGAAGACGCTCCTGCTACTGAGCATGGGCTCTGCGGCGTTTTTCGCCGTGCCCTTCGCCCCCGGTGCCTGCGCCCAGTACTTGTCGAACGCTGACGTGGTTGGCTTCTACCAGGAGGTCGGCGATCAGTCTATCGACGCGGCGTTTGACCCGGCCCGCAACGTCTGGGGAGCCACCTCGGACTTCACGCTCATTGTGGTGGAGCCAACCATTGACGTATTCCAGACAGTCTGGGACCACTGGGTCTGGAGCAGCTTCCCAAGGGATCCGGTGCCGACCTTCTGATAGCGCGCCGGCGTAGTCTAAGCAACAGACGCTCACTGACCGGGTCACGGGCGACATGACCCCGTGACCCGGTTTGTCTGCGCGCAGCGTCCCGCCGAAGCTGGTTGCGGTTCCTCCGTGCCGGACCCAGGCCCCGTTTTCAGCCTAAATGCTCTTACACCGCTCAGACGCCGAACGGGAACCTCTTCAGGACGGAGAGTAACGCCCGGATCTCGGCCGCGCGGATTGAGGACAGAGCTCGTCAGGATGAGCTTCCGCTGCCGACGATCTCAATGCGGCAACGGCATTTCGGGCAGTCCAGGTAGGGGGCGCTGAAGGCGGGGCTGAGTTGAATCCCGTGTCCGCAGGAACACTTGAACGATTCCCATCCGCCGCCCTTTCGGGCGTACCGCATCGCACGGGGTGCTTGGCCCGGCTTCGCCGTCGCTGCTTCGACCCGCGGAACCGCGTGCGCCCGGCCGCAGCGCGGGCAGGCCACAGTGTCGCGCTTGAGATTCGGCGGCACCTTGATGCGTACCCCGCAGAGGCAAGGGATCAGGATGAGATTGGCGATGCGGTCGAGCAGATCGGTGACCTCGCGGGCGCGCTCGACGGCCTGCTGTTTCGCGGCAGGCTCTGGCGTCGCGGCGCGAGCCGCCACGCTGTCGCCCGACTCGAGCGTTGCCGCCCCGATGCAGCCCCGCTTGCCGCCGTGCACTTCGCGGTACGCCGCTTCGTAATCGGCGTATCCGGCCCGCCCGCCCATGCTGCGCAGGATTCGGACGCGCTGCTCGGTGGGCGGGTGCGTGGAGAACAGGTTGAACTTGGCCTTTGCCTGCAAAGGGTTCACGACGTACAGCGGCGCCACGGCCCGGTTGGTGCTCTTCGTTTGGCCCGCCCGGCGGGAGATCTTCTCGAGCGCGGCGGCTAACCCCGGGGGATAACGGGTGAAGCGTGCGGCCGACGCATCGGCCAGGTACTCCCGTCGCCGCGAACAGGCAAAGTAAAGCAATTGGGCACAGAGGGGTGCCAGGATTGCCAGCAGGACGGCGACGCCGAGGATGATGAGCTGGGCATAGCCGCCGCCTCTCGAGCTCGAGCGCGAGCGCCGGCCCCCGCCGCCGTACCACAGCGCCCGCAGGAACCCGTCCGCGATCAGCACGATGCTGCCCACCATGACCGAGGCGATGGTCATGAAGCGGACGTCCAGGTTGTGGATGTGGCCGATCTCGTGCGCAATCACGCCCTGCAGCTCGTCGCGATTCAGCCGTTTGAGCAGACCGGCGGTGACCGCGAGGGCGGCGCGCTCCGGCCGGCGACCGACGGCGAACGCGTTCGGCGCGTTATCGTCGATGATGTAGACCTTGGGCATCGACTTCAGCCCGGACGCGATCGTCATCTCTTCCACGACGTTCCACAGTTGCGGCGCGTCGGCTCTCTCGATCCGCCGGGCTTTGGCGAGTGAGAGCAGGATGTTCTCCCCCTGGCTGACGGCGATCAGCCACAGCACCAGCCACACCAGCAGCGCGATGCCCGCTCCCGGCAGGCCGCCATGCGGATAGGCGACCACCAGCCCGATGGCCGTCCCCAGACAAACCAGCAGTACCCCCATGATGGCAATCAGCCACCACGACCGCCGCCGGTTGCTCCTGATCGCTTCCCACATCGCTGTTGACGCGCTCTGGTAGCGTCGGACCTCCAAGTCCGACGTGTTCTCACAGATCGGCTAGAACTTGACCTGCGGCACCGCGCGCTCCGCCTGGTCCTCGATCTCGAAGAAGGTCTCCGACCGGAACTGGCACATCCCGGCGACGACATTGGCCGGAACGACCTGGATCCGCGTGTTGTACTGCATGACCGAATCGTTGTAGTACTGCCGGGAGAAGCCGATCTTGTTCTCGGTGGACGTGAGCTCCTCCTGCAGGGCGAGGAAGTTCTGGTTCGCCTTCAGATCGGGGTATTGCTCCACGATGAGCATCAGGCGGCCGAGTGCGCCGCTCAAACCGCGTTCGGCCGCGCCCCGCGCGTCGACCCCCTGGGCACTGACCGCCGCCGCCCGGGCTTTGACCACCTCCTCCAGCGTCGTTTTTTCGTGGCCGGCGTAACCCTTGACGGTCTCCACCAGATTGGGGATCAGGTCGTGTCGACGTTTGAGCTGCACGTCGATCTGCGCCCAGGAGTTTTTCACTTCCTGCCGCAGACGCACCAGGCCGTTGTAGATCGCGAAGAACCACAGCGCCAGCAGCACGATCATTCCGAGCCCAACGGCGAGCGCGATGAGAAGTGCCATCGTTATTCTCCTTCGGACCTGGGATTCAACTCGTGGCGGTACAAATCCGCAAAGAACCGGGCGACCGCCCCCGCCTCCTCTTCCTGGGCAAACGAGGTGATGACGGCCCGCATCTCGTCGGCATCCAGCCACAGGCCGTCGCCGCCCGGACAGCGATCGACCTCGACGGCCGGCTCGCCGCCGATGGTAATCGCACGCAGCTTGCGTCCGCAGCGTGGGCAACGGCGTTTGCCGCGCTTCCCCGCGGTGGCGGTTTGCAGGGCGTGCGTCACGTGTCCGGGTGACACGCCGGCCAGCTCGGTAATCTGCTCCAACTCGCCGGCGTCAAGCCACGTCCCGCCGCAGGTGATGCAGCGATCGATCTCGACGCCTTCCAGCTCAAACGCGACCAGCGGCTCTCGACATTCCGGGCACAAGTGACAGACTCCCGACGATGCCCCATGCGACGATGCAGGATAACCGCCGCCCCGAGACTTGTCTCGCCGCTGGTGGTGTGACCGGCGTCAACGCATTAGGTGGCGGGAGTCCCCTCGCGCTCTAGCGGACGAGATTCCACAGCCCGAGAAGGCACGAGGCGGGTCAGGGTGACGTACAGCGTGGGCAGGACCACCAGCGTCAGCAGCGTGGCGAAGGCCAGGCCGAAGATGACCGCGATGGCCATGCTGGACCACCATTGGACCGATTCGCTGGGGCTGTGCCACGGCGTGCGGAACTCGAGCGCGCGAAAGTCGTAACTAACGCCGACCGCCATGGGGATCAGGCCGAGGATCGTGGTGGCGGCGGTCAACAACACCGGCCGCAGGCGGGTCACACCGGCCTGAACGGCGGCCGGGATCAGCTCCATCCCGCGCTGCTGCAAGAGCCGTGTATAGTGCAGCAGCACGATGGCGTTGTTGACGACCACGCCCGCCAGGCTGATCACGCCCACGCCGGTCATGATGATGCCGAAGGGCATCCGGCAAATGAGCAGGCCGGCGAACACGCCGATCAGCGAGAGAACCACACTGGTCATGATGATGAACGGGACCCTGAGCGTGTTGAACTGGGCGACCATGATGAGCACGATCAGAAACAGCGCGATCACGAAGGCCTTGCTCAGGAACGCCTGGGCCTCGTCCTGCTCCTCTTTTTCGCCGGCATAGCGGATCTCGTACCCCGGCGGCAACTCAAGCTCGTTCAATACTGTCTGCGTGTCGGCGAGCACCGCGGTGGACAAGCGACCCTCCGCGTCGGCGGTGAGCGTGACTACACGTTTTTGGTCGATGCGCCGAATCGTCCCGTAGCCGCCGGTGTAGGAGAACTCGCCCAGCGAACTGAGCGGCACGGCGTCGCCGCGGGCGGTCGGCACGCGCAGCCGGAACAGGTCCTCGATGTTCCGGCGCTGCGAAACCGGCAGGCGCACGGTGATGTCGTATTCGTCGTTGAACTGGCGGTAGGTGCCGACCTCGCGGCCGAAGACGGCCGTCTTGAGGAAGTTCCCGACGATGGCCGTGTTGACGCCCAGCAGCACGGCGCGTCGCCGATCGACGCGGAACGCCAATTCCGGTCGGGCGGTCTCGTGGTCGCTGCGGAGGTTGACCAGTCCGGGGACGTTGGCGATGGCCCGTTTGGCCTGTTCACTGAGGGCCTCGAGCGTCTTGAAATCCTCTCCCATGATGCGTGCGGTAACCGCCCCGCCGGTCGGCGGCCCTTCCTGCTCCTTCTCCACCTTGATCTCGGCGCCGGCGATATCCGCGAGCGCCTGACGGATCTCGGCGACGGCGTCGTCAGACGGGCGCTCGCGCACCTCGTAATCGTGGAATGTGAGCGTGATGTTGGCGACATGGTCGCCGCCCCCGCCGAAGCCCCCGCCGCCGGCCCCGACGTTCGTGATCACGTGCTCCAGATCGGCGGCAAACGGCTCGAGGCGCCGCTCGATCAAGCGTGCCAGCCGATCGGTTTCGTGGATGTTGGTGCCCTGCGGGAAGCGGATGTTGATGATGGCCCGGCGGGGGTCGAAATCGGGGAACAATTCGATGCCGTGACCTTTCTTGCCGTACAGCAGCCCCAGCCCAACCAGCAGCAACACCACCAACGTGAGCGTTGTGAAGCGGTGGCGTAGAGCCGTCTCCAGCAGCCGGCGATAGCCGCGTACAAACCAGCTCTCGCCGCCGTCCAACTTGATCCGGCCGCTGACGAACACCGAGCTGATCGT
>JAUWXH010000311.1 GCA_030616465.1 Planctomycetota bacterium
GGTTTGCGGAAGTCCACACAGTAGCCGAAGCCTTTGAAGATTACGGTCAGTCTCTTTTCCAGCATCTCGTCTGGGATGAGATCTACCGGCGGCTGCGAATCGATGGACATAGAAGGATAAGTCTCGCGCAGGCGCCGCCCCACGGGCGTCTGCGTGTTCTGCGACGTCAGCCACTCGTCGGCGATCATGATTCGTGTGCCGGGCTTGGCCACGCGAATCATCTCGGCGATCGCCGCCGGCTTGTCGCAGAACTCGTTGAACGCCCCCATATGAAACACCACATCGAACGCGTTGTCTGCGAAAGGCAGGCGCTCGGCCAGGCCCACGTACAGTTCCGCCGACACACCAGCTTTTCTCAGCTTACGCTGGCACTGTCGCAGCATGTCGATGGACAGGTCCAGTCCGTGCAATTCCAGGTCAGACGTTTGCTGTGCCAGGTAGATCATTTCTGCCCCGGTGCCCGCGCCCACATCCAGCACTCGCGCCCCGGGCCTGGTCTCCAAGCGTGCCAGGTACTCCTGTCTGGCCTCTGCCACAGTAATCCCGATGATCTCGAGGAATTGCTGCACGCTGACAAAGTCATAGAATCGGGCAGCAACCTTGGCCTGTCCACTAATCTCGGGATAGCGCTGCTCTATTTCCTGCTGCGAGACGAAGCGCGGGACCCCCTCTTCGCCAGGGTAAATTTCGCCGCAGGTAGTGCAGGTGAGCCGGTTCGCTTCTGCAGGCCGTGACAGCTCGCCGCTCGCGAACTGCAACGCTCCTTTGCAGAGCGGGCAGCATAACAGTGAGCGCATGGATGGATTCATGGTGGGCCTTTCAATCAGCCGTGCGTAAGTCCCCCATCCACGGCCAAAACCTGACCGGTGATGTAGGATGCCTCGTCGGAGAGAAGGAAACTGACGACCGACGCGATCTCTTCCGGCTCAGCGATTCGTTTCATCGGAACCTGCGCGAGCAGCATGTCGAATGTCGTCTTTCGTAGACTCTTGAGCAATTCTGTGCGGGCCAGGCCCGGCGCGACGACGTTCACCCGCACGTTGAACGGCGCCGCCTCCAGCGCCAAGCAGCGCGAAAAGCCGACTACGCCCGCCTTCGTGGCACCGTAGGCGCTGTGGCCGGGAAGGCCCGGCATGGCGATCACGCTTGCCACGTTGACGATCGCCCCGCCGCGTCGCTTCAGCATGGACAGGAACACTGCACGACACACGTTGTAGACGCCGGTCAGATTCACGCCGAGGATTCGCCGCCATTCCGTCTCGTCGGTCATGGGCAGGCTGCCGCCGCCGGCGGTGCCGGCGTTGTTGACGAGCAGTTCGATCGGCCCCAACGAGGCTCGCGTCTGGCGGACCATCTGCGCGACCGCGTCCAGGTCGCTAACGTCCGCCTGCACCGCCACACTTTTGCGGCCGAGCCGGCGAATCTCCGCGCAGACCTCCTCGGCCGCGTCGCGACGCGATTGATAGTTGACGGCGACGTCCGCGCCTTCGCGGGCCAGTCGCAGCGCCGTTGCGCGGCCCAGCCCGCGCGAAGCGCCGGTCACCAACGCCACCCTGCCGGAGAACCGCTCCATCGCCGCCTCGTTTCAATCCTGCGCGTCAACGTTCTTCTGGCACGAAAACACGTAGTAATCCATGTTTCTGTCGCGAAAGGCGCGCTCGTAGCTCTGTAGTATGAACCTCCACAGCCGCGCCGGCTGCCGCTGCTCGGGGCCAAGGCTCCTGGATGATGCCTCCAGAAACCTCCGCAACGGCCCGAACACCTGCTCGCCGATGCTCTCGCAACGCTCGATTCGCAAACCCGCCGCGGTCAACATGGCCTGCCACCGCTCCGGTGAGACCGGCTGCACGTAGTCGCTGAACACCAGCTCGTCCGGCCGGTGAGCCGTGATATCGCACATCAACAGCCGGCCCCCGGGCTTCAGACTGGTCAGGCACGACCGTACGAATCTCTCCTTCTGCGGAAAGTGACAAGCCGACTCGACGCATGTGAGGAAACCCGCGGACCCCGCGCGGACAGGCAGTGCCGCCGCGTCGGCGATGCAGAAGCGGGCACGGCCCTGCACTCCTGCTCCACTCACGGCAACGACGCAATCGTGAAGCTGCGACGCCGAGATATCCACGCCCAGCATCGTGCAGGCCGTCGAGCGCAGCACGTGAGCGATCAGGCCGCCCCGGCCGCAGGCGACGTCCACGCCGAATTGACCGGGGTCCGCGCGCAGCGGTGCGAGCACGCGTGAAATCAGACGGTGCTGCGCGGTCCACAGATCCTCCGTACCGGCCGGCCAGTACCCGAAATTCATCATGTGTGAATCACGGCCGTCCGGTGATCGCGCCAGCTCCCGCCACAGGGGAATCGCGTCCCGCTCGTAGAAACGGTCAATGTCGACAGCCGTAAACGTCGTCACGCTGCGTGACCTCCGGGAGCGACTGGACCGCAGCACCTCGCAAACTCGCTTCGACCCGCACCGTCCCGCGCGCCCCGCCAGGACGCGCCCGCAGTATCGAGAAACTGCGTCGCGGATCAAGGGGACGCGGCCGCGGCCATGTTCGCAACCGCGATCGTGGGCCTGAAAACACGGTTCAAGCCTGCCTCATTCTCGCTGGAGCCTGGCACGCCCGCGCAATGAGACACGTATTAGAAGATCCAGGTGAACGGCCGGCGGACGAGCTCGCCGAGCACAAGCAGGAACGTCCGCGGCCCCAGCAACGCCAACAGCGTCACACTAAAGAAGTTGAAGGTCACCGCGATGCCCAGCATGCGTCCCACGAGTCCGCCGTCCGCGATGCGCAAGCCGCGCAGCAGTTGATAGAGCCGCCCGTTCTGTCTCGCCCGTCGCTGCCAGAACCAGTTCCACAGCTCGAAGACCATCATTCCGGAAGCGGTGCAGAAGCCCCAGAAGAGCCAGTTGAACGCCGGCGCGTGCCACAGCCCGCATAACATGAACGTGATGTAGTAGTTGACCCCGGGCCGCAGCAGTTGCGTCAGCTCCTCCCGCCGGCTCCGCCGAGCGCCCGCCGCCAGCAGCGGACGGCGCCGGAACGGGCCGCGGCGAATGAGCGGATAGTAGCAATAGTCACGCAGGCAATGGGACATGCTGATGTGCGCGCGGTGCCACAGCTCGACGAAATTGCGCGACACGAACATCCATTTGAAGTTCTCAACCATGCGATAGCCCATGAGTCGCGCCAAACCCACCGCGATGTCCGAGTAGCCCGCGAGAATCAGGTACCCGATCGCCAGCGCCGTCCAGGCGGCGACCCAAAGGCTCAGATAGGGAATCGCCTCAACGCTGCCCGCCCTGACGAAGTGCTCACCGAGTGTCGGGACGGCGCGCTCCACGATGAAGAGGGCCAGCAGTCCCTTTGCCGCGCCTTGCACGATCCGCCGCACTCCGTGCGGTAGATCGGTGGCGCGCCAGCGTCGATGGCATCGATGAATCTGCGTGTAGAAATCGTGATAGCGCTCGATCGGCCCGACGCGATAGCTCGGGAAGAAGGTCATCCAGCAAAGGAAACGCCACCAACCGGTGTTGTAGATTCGCCCGCGGCAGGAGTCCCAGACGTAGTGCACCGACTTGACGAAGACAAACGCGAGCCCGGTCTCGTGAAACGCCGGGAACAGCATCCACGCTTCCAGCGCATGCGAGCGGCCGCCCGCCGTCTGTATGGCATGGCGGACCAGGTAGAGGCCGAAATAGCCAACCACGAGCAACAGCACGGCGGCGCGTAACGGCCTCCGGGGACTGTCACCCGCCTGTCGGCACTTTCGTTCCCCCACCCGCGCCAGCTGGTAAACACAGGCCAGTAGCGTCACGACGACGCCCGCGTGGAAAATGCCCAGGACCGCACGGCGCTGCCAGCTTAGCGGCACCTCGGCGGGCGCGTCGGGCAGTAGCACATGCTGCGGCAGCGCACCGTTCACCGGCC
>JAUWXH010000192.1 GCA_030616465.1 Planctomycetota bacterium
GTAGAAGGCTCCTTCCCAGCCGCCGGCCCCACGACGTACATGCTATTAAGGGGGCGGCCTACACAAAGCAGGACACACGCGGCGCTCGGAGGTTTGACCCTTAACGGTACCGCCGATAGGCTTACCGGTCGCCAACGCGGCCTGAAGACTATCCGGAAGCGCGATCACCCGATGGGCACAGCAAGCAAGCAGAGAAAGGCGTCGGCCGCCCGGATGCCTCAGGCCCGCGCACGCCGCCGTGAGCCGATCCTCGCCCAGATCGCCGGGTTCGTGGACCTGTTCGTCTGGCTGCTGGTCCTCAAGAGCTTTTTCCTGCCGCTGTTCATCATCCCCACCGGGTCGATGGCCGAGACGCTAGCCGGCGCCTACGCCACGCACAGTTGTCCGAGTTGCGGCTACGAGTACCCGGTGGGCTTTCACGGCAAGACCGGGCCGCCGATCGTTCAATGCCCGAACTGCCGCTTCCGCGAGCCGACCGGGTACAACATCTGTCCGGACTGCCGCAAGGGCCCCGTCAAGCTGGTTTCCGCCAACGACGGGACGACGGTCGCTGTGTGCTACAACCGCGATTGCCCGCGCCACTGGCGCCTGCCGTTGGACGGGCCGCGACTCTCCAAACCACTCAAGCCAAAATCCGGCGACCGCATTGTCGTGCACGGCTGGCCATATGTGTTCGGCGGGCGGCTGGGGCCGCAGCGCTGGGACGTGGTCGTCTTCAAGGTGCCCAAAGACGGCCAGACAAACTATATCAAGCGGCTGATCGGCCTGCCGGGCGAGAAGATCGAGATCATCGACGGCGACGTTTTTGTCACCGACCCCGACACGGGGGAGACACAGATCGCGCGCAAGACGCGACACGCGCAGCGGGCACTGTGGTTCCCATACTACAACCACGACTACCGCCCGCGACAACCCAGCTCCGCGACAGGCTACCACCCGCGTTGGATCGCCCTGCGTGAGGACGCCGGCTGGACCGCCCTCGACACACGCGTGCCCCGTTTCGACGGCGTAGACCGGCCGCCGGCCGAGATCCAGTTCGTTACCCGGCTCGGCGACAACCCACCGCCAGGCGATATCACCGACGTCTATGGTTACAACCTCCCCGCCCACCCGAAGTTGCAGAACGTAGTCAGCGACCTGCGGCTGTCGGCCGAGGTGACGATCGAGGCCGGCGACGGTTACGTGGAGCTCAGCGCCAGCAAGTACTCGGACCGCTTCTACGCCCGGCTATACGCGGACGGTCGGGTCACGCTCGAGCACAGCGGGTCCGGCAGCGACGAACGCGAGCTGTGGAAGGAGGTATCGGTCACGGCCGCGCCGCGCGACGTCCGCTTCGTGCTGGCCAATACCGACTACGTGGTGGCGGTCGAAATCGACGGGGAGACCGTAATCGAGTCCACGGCGGCGCAGTACGGTATCGGACCGGAAGAAGCCGACGTCCGCAGCCGGCTGCCGACCGACGCGCGGCGACCGATCGTCCGCGTCGCGGCCGAGCACGTGCGGGCCAAGCTAGCCCATTTGCTGATCCAGCGCGACGTGTTCTACACCAGCCGCAGCCTGCACAACCGCGAACGAGCGGGGATCGGGACCCAGGGTCACCCGATCCAACTGGGACCGGACCAGTGTTTCGTGTGCGGCGACAACAGCCCCTCAAGCCGCGATAGCCGCTGGTGGGCCACCGAGCCACTCGGGCCGCATCTGCGGGAGGCGCTCAAGCGCGGAGACTATCAGATGGGGACTGTGCCAGCCGATCAATTGATCGGGCGGGCCTTCTTCGTCTATTGGCCGGGGTTCATGCCGCTGCTCCCTGGCCTGCCCAACTGCCTGCCCGACCTGGGCCGGATTCACTGGAGTCACTAAGCCCGCAGCAGAATCGAGCGGCCAAACCCGAGATAGACCGGCATAATTGACCGAAGAAACGAGAACATCGCGAGACGAGCACGGCCAACCGCCGGGCACACGGACCGTCGGGCCGGAACCGGTCACGAGCCTGCCCGCCTCCCACCACGTCCTCGACTCAATCCAGACGGTTCTCACCGCGCTGATCCTGGCATTCGTCTTCCGCGCGTTTTTCATCGAGGCCTTCATCATCCCCACCGGATCGATGGCCGAATCGCTGCTCGGCGTGCACGGCACGAGCGTCTGCCCCTACTGCGGCTGGGAGTACGACTACGGCCCCGCTAAGCGGACATCCGGCTTGGTGCGCGACTTCGACGTCCCCCGCGAGCTCACCTGCCCGAACTGTCACCAGCGAATCGCCCCGGACCTGCGCCACGCCGCCCCCAAGTCCGGGGATCGCATCCTCGTGCACAAGTGGCCGTACGTCTTCGGGGGTTTGCTGGGGCCGAACCGCTGGGACGTAATCGTTTTCCGCGACCCCGCCAATCCCGCCCAGAACTACATCAAACGCCTCGTCGGGCTGCCCGGCGACTCGGTTGAGATCATCGACGGCGACGTATACGTGAATGGTCGGATCGCCCGCAAGACCCCCGCCGCCCAAAGCGTCCTGTGGTTCGTCGTCTTCGACCAGAATCGCCTGCCACATGGCCCCGCGGACGGTCCGGCGCGAACCCGTTGGGTCGCCGATCGACGGCACACCGACCCGAGCCCCGGCTGGTACGGACTCGACACACGCGTGATTCACTACACCGGGCTGGATGAAACGCTACGCAGTATCACCTTCGACGCCTCCCCTCCCGGGCGATACCTGCAGGACGTCTACGGCTACAACCACCGGGCCCCCGGCAACTATGTCGGGGACCTTCGCGTGGTAGCGGAGGTGACGCTGCGCCATGGCAGCGGTTGGTGTGCCTGGGAGTTGACGCGCGGTCCCTACCGCTTCAGCGCACGACTCCAGCCGGACGGCACGGCCACGCTGCGCATGCAACCGCCCGGCGGCGACGAGACCACCCTCGCCACGCGCCCACTGCAACCTCTTCGTCTCGGTCGTCCGGTGACGGTCGAGTTCGGCCATCTGGACAACCGCGTCTACCTGAAGCTGAACGGCCGGGAAGTACTGGCCACCACCGACACACAGTACCACCCGCCCCCCGACCGCGACGAACACACCGCCGGCAAGCAACCGCCCCGCCTGCGCATCACCGCCTGCTCACTGGCGTGCGAGCTGCGCGGGCTGCGGATCGACCGCGACGTGTATTACTGCTCCCGGGGCGCAAACACACTGCGGGCTTCCCCCGGCAAACCGTTCAAGCTCAGAGCCGGCGAGTACTTCGTGCTCGGCGACAACAGCCCCCAGAGCGCCGACAGCCGCGAATGGCACAACCACGCCCGCCACCTGCCCGACGACTACCGCCTCGGCACCGTGCCGGCGGATCAGATTGTCGGGCGGGCCTTCTTCGTGTATCTTCCCGGGCTGCTGCGGCAGGACGGCCGGAGCTGGTGGCGTGTTCCCGACTTCGGTCGCATGCGCCTGATTCGTTAGCCCTGCTCTGGCCAAGGGATACGAGCCATCGGGACTACGTTGTCAACATTTTGGGGCACCGCGCCGACGCCGACTGTGGCAAACCCGCAAGGAACAGGCCGGCAAGCACACGCGACCGCCGCCGAAGGCCCTCCTCCGGCGAAAAAAGAGCGCAAGTACTTGTCACTGCAAGTCGTGCGCGCTTCCGAACACCGGATCGCGCTTGCAGCCCCACCATCCCCGGGCACCCCGCAAACGCCCCCTGCCGCAACCCACCGACCCGAGTCACCCCCGTTGTCAACAGCTTTTCCACAATCCCGCCACCCCAGTCGCCAGGAGCAACCGTAATGTTGCTTGAAGCCGAAGGTTTGGTAAAGGCTTATGGCGGACGCCGCGTCGTTGACCAGGTCAGCTATCGCGTGGACGAGGGTGAGATCGTCGGCCTGCTCGGGGCGAACGGAGCGGGAAAGACCACCAGCTTCCGCATGACCGTCGGCATGATCGCGCCCGACGCCGGTCGCGTCCGGTTCCTTCGCAAGGACGTCACCGATCTGCCCATGTACAAGCGTGCCCGGCGCGGCATCGGCTACCTCTCCCAGGAGACCAGCGTCTTCCAGCGCCTCACCGTGGAAGACAACCTCATGGCCATCTGCGAGACCATGCGGCTGACCCGCCAGCAGCGCCAGCGGAAGGTCGAGGAGCTCCTCGATCAGTTCGGCCTCCAGATCGTCCGCAAGAACCTGGCCAAGAACGTCTCCGGCGGCGAACGCCGTAAGCTCGAGATCGCCCGGGCGTTGGTCACTAACCCGCGGCTGATCCTGCTCGACGAGCCCTTCAGCGGGGTCGATCCCAAGGCCGTCGAGGAGTTGCGGAACGAGATTCTGCGGCTGCGCAACGAGCACATTGCCATCCTGCTGACCGACCACAACGTGCATGAGACGCTCAAGGTGACGGATCGCAGCTACGTAATCCATGAGGGGCGGGTCATCAGTGATGGAACGCCCCACCAGCTCGTGAACGATCCCAAGGTGCGGGAGACCTACCTGGGGAACACGTTCAAGGGAGACGAGTTCGAGCCTTCCGCTCGCACAGCCGTGCCCGCCCAGCCCGATGAGCGCTGACCTGTCGCGCGTGGAGATCGTGGAGCGGGTGGGCGGCGTGGAGCTGACCGTCAAGGTTGTTCCCGGCGCGTCGCGCAGCAGGGTTATCGGCTTATGGGGCAACGCCCTGCGCCTCGCCGTCGCCGCACCACCGCAAGCCGGCAAAGCCAACGCCGCACTGCTCAAGCTCCTGGCAAGCACCTTGGGCGTCAGGCGCGCTGCCGTCGAGATCGTCAGCGGTCAGGCCCAACCGGTCAAACGCATCCGCGTCTCGGGGCTGACGGCCGAACAAGCCCGAGCAAGCCTCATGGATACCCTTGCTCAAGACGGGGGTGCTTAACCGCCAGGCCCGGCTCTGCCCGCTGCTTCGCCAATCGCCAGCGCCACACCGCCGGTTTCAGCGAATGATCCGGGTGCCACCGGCACCCGCGCGCAAAAAAAGAACTGGGCGAGTCGGACGACTCGCCCAGGCTTGAGGTTCACCGTAATTGCTCGTCGTCAACTACCGACGACGGATCAAAGCCAGACCCAGACCCAGCAACGCCAGCGAAGCCGGCTCCGGAATCACGCACCGCAGGTCGAACGGGTACAGTTCCCCGGCGCCGTCCATCGTCGTGGTACTACCTACCACATGGAAGGTCACGAAGGTGC
>JAUWXH010000491.1 GCA_030616465.1 Planctomycetota bacterium
GGGACGGGGCTGAGTCCGGCCGCGTGGGGCTCGAGGCCGACATCATCAGCGCCCAGGCGTTCGGCAAAGACGCCCGGACGCAAGGGTCGTGACCCGATGCGACGGGCCGGTTCACTGCTAGCATGCACGGTATCACTCCTCTTGTTGGCCCTTACCAGTCTCTGGCTCGGCGGCTGCCGCGCGAGTGGCAAAGCGGCTGTGGTGGGCGGCCATGCCCGGCCGTTGGCGATGCCGGACCCGGTGCGGGCCGTGTGGGTGGCCCGTTTTCACTATCGCTATCCCGACGACGTGCGCGCGATCATCAGCAATTGCGCGCGGCTGGGGTGCAACACCGTCCTTTGGCAAGTGCGCGGCAACGGGACGGTCGCGTATCGGTCCAGGATCGAGCCGTGGTCGCGCGAGTTCGAACACCGCGACCCCGGGTTCGACCCATTGGCCGTGGCGGTCGATGAGGCACATCAACAGGGCCTGCGAATCGAAGCGTGGGTGAACCTGATGCCCGGGTGGGCTGGCAAGACGCCGCCGCCGATCCGCAATCAGCTCTACCACACGCACCCGGAATGGTTCCTGCACGACGCGGCCGGGCGTCGCCAGCCGCTGAACGATCACTACGTCATCCTGAATCCGTGCTTGCCGGAGGTTCGCCGCTACCTGGTTGGCGTGATCGAGGAGATCGTCACTAGCTACGACGTGGACGGAATCCACCTCGACTATGCGCGTTACGCGTGGGAGACGACCAGGAATGCGCGCGAGCTGTACCCCCGCGACGCAAAGACGGTCGCGCTCTTTCGCAATCTGACCCGCCGGAATCCGGACGACGCCCCGGAAGCCTGGGACGCCTGGCGGGTGAACCAGCTCACGCGCCTCGTGGCCGACATTCGGCAGATGATGGAGCGGCGGCGCCCAGGCGCGACGCTCACCGCCGCCGTCTGGTCCGACCCGCACGTCGGCTACGACGGCTACTTCCAGAACGGGCTGGCCTGGCTGCGCAGCGGCTTGCTCGATGCGGCCTACCCGATGGCGTACACCGACCAGCCGGAGACGTTCTCCGACTACGTGCAGACCTATCACCGCCTGGCACCCGGCCGCCGAATCATCCCCGGCCTCGGCATCTACAAGCACAAGACGGCCGATCAGATGCGCAGTCAGCTACAGGTGTGTGGCGCCGGCGGCGGCAACTTCGCCTTGTTCTCGTACGACTCGCTGCTGCCGACGCACGGGGACCGCGGCAAGAAGCAGGCTGAACTTGAACAGGCCGACGTCCACCGCCGCGTCCGCCGCGACGTCCTGAGCGAGTTCGACGGCCGATAGCGAGAACGCCGGGCGACGCCCAGCCTGCACACGTTTGCATCCGCCTTCCATCGGGTAGAATCCCCAACATGGACCGAGACGAAGCACTCAACCTGTTGCGCGGTGGACCAGAGGGCATAGCACAGTGGAATCGGCGCCGAAAAGAGGGCGAGCCCATACCCGACTTGGTGGGCGTCGACCTTTACGAACGCGATCTCGCTCGCGTCAACCTTTACGAGGCTGTCCTCCCCGGCGCGGACCTTAGGTACGCCAATCTCGAGGACGCCACATTTCGCGATGCGATTCTCCGCGGCGCTAGGCTCAGCCGCGCGCACGCGTGGGGGACCAACTTTCAGTTTGCTTCGCTAGTCGACGCGGAACTCTGCAATACTACACTCATATACGCGAATCTGAGCGGCGCGCACTTGGAACGCGCTAAGCTCCACGCAGCTGAGTTCGGGAACACCGTGGTCGCGTGCAATTTCTCCGCGACGAGCGGACTCGATGACATCATTCACCATGGGAAGTCCTTTGTCGACCTCAACTCGCTACTCTGGTTCAAGGCCGAACTGCCGGATAAGTTCCTGCGCGGGTGCGGGCTGCGCGAGGAGGAGATCGCCTATTTTCGTTCGCAGGTTGGCCAGGCCATCCGCTTCTATTCATGCTTCATTAGCTACAGCACGCCCGACGACGCGTTCGCGACGCGCCTCCACAATGATTTTCAGGCGGCGGGGATCCGGTGCTGGAAGTGGGACCACGATGCCCGGACCGGCCAGAGCCTGTGGGGCGAGATCGACCGGGCCATCCGCGCGCACGACAAGGTCGTGCTAATCGCGAGCGAGTCGTCGCTCAAGAGCCCCGCGGTCAACCGCGAAATCGAGCGGGCCATTCGCGAAGAAGACAGCCGGATGCGGATGAAGGAAGCCGGGGAGTTTGACCGGGATGTCAACGTGCTCTTCCCGGTTCGCGTGGATGATTACATCTTCGAAGGCTGGGAGCACGAGCGGAAGGTGG
>JAUWXH010000198.1 GCA_030616465.1 Planctomycetota bacterium
CTCACCGACTTGATGTACGGTGACAACGGCCCCAGCCACGTGCTGCTGGCCGAGAAGCCCTATGGTGGCGGCCATGTGGTTGCCGGTGGACTCACGCTGCCGTTTTTCGGCGAGCACCCGCTGTGGTCTGACAACTGCGACGAGTTCCACCGCAATCTGCTGGCGTACTCGCTGCCCGAGCCGTCCAGTCTGGTCCTGCTCCTGGGCGCGTTCGCGCTGGTGCGTCGCCGCTAGAAGCGAGCAAGTCACGCAAACATGAAGGTGCCGGGCGGTGACTCGGAGTCTCCGGTTGCCGCCCGACTTTTGCGCCGAGAAGTTTGGGTGCCGAAAGACGGCCCCAGCCTGCATCAGCCGGGGGGAAGCGACGCGGGGTCCCGGATCCTCTGACGAAGCCGATGGCTTCGGGCTCAGCCACTGCGCGAAGAGCCTTTGCGCGGTTTCCTGGTCCGTGAGCGCGTACCTCTTTTAGGCCGACAGAACCAGCGACACGGTCTATCGTCTCCGCGACGCGAGCGGCGATGGCGGCGGCCAGGACCCCGACGGGGCCAACGTGAGGCTCTCGCCTTATAGCAACTGCGAAGGACTTCGCGTGATCACGCGCGACGCCATACTTCAGGACAGCAGCGGGGCGATGTACACAGTGAAAGGCGGCACGCAGAACGTCCCCCACGAAGCGACTTATCGTGCGAAGAGCTGAGCCGCAGCGGCCAGTCCGACCTGGGGATCCTGCTGGCCGACTGGGGCTGCAGCGTTAACTAGCCGCGAGTCCCTGCCGGTGCGTTGGATTGCCCGGTCGTGGTCTTCAAACCCAGCTCGTCGAGCTGCGCTGGCGCGACGGGGCCGGGGGCCTGCGTCAGCGGACAGACCGCTCGGGCCGTCTTCGGGAATGAGAATGTGTCGCGGATGTTGTCCATGCCGGTCAGCAACATGACCAGCCGGTCGAGGCCGAGGGCGATCCCGCCGTGCGGCGGCGGGCCGTACTTGAGCGCTTCCAGCAGGAAGCCGAACTTGAGCTGCTGCTCTTGGGGCGTCAGATCGAGCAGCTTGAAGACCTTTTCCTGCACGTCGGCGCGGTGGATACGGATGCTGCCGCCGCCCAGCTCGACGCCGTTGAGGACCACGTCGTAGGCCTTGGCCCGGCACTTGGTCGGGCCGCTTTCGAGCAGGGGGATGTCCTCATCGCGTGGGGCGGTGAAGGGATGGTGGACGGCGTAGCAGCGGCCGTCCTCCTCGTTGAACTCGAACATCGGAAAGTCGAGCACCCAGAGGAAGTTCCATTTGCCCTCGGGGATCAGTCCGCGCTTCTTTGCTACCACCTCGCGCAGCCAGGAGAGCCATTTGCACACGTCCGGCTCGCGGCCGGCGGCGAAGAACAGAATGTCTCCCTCTTCGGCGCCCGTTGCCGCGATCATCTCGGCGGTCAGCTCCGGCGTGAAGAACTTGGCGATGCCGGTCTGGAACTGCGGCCCACACCGGTTGGAAACCGGTGCCACAACTTTGACCAGCGGCAGGCCGCCGGCGCCGATGCCTTTGAGGTCGTCGGTGAGCGTGTCGGTCTGCTTGCGGGTCATCTCGGCTCCGCCGGGCACGCGAATCACCCGCACAACCTCGCCGCGCCCGAGCGCCTCGGAGAACACGCGGAACTCCGTCCGGGCGGCGATCTCGCCCACGTCCTTGATGCGCAGGTCGTAGCGCGTGTCCGGGCGGTCGATGCCGTATTCGGCCAGCGCCTGGCGGTAAGTCATGCGCGGGAAGGGCGTTTCGACCTTCACGCCGTGGATTTCCTTCATAACGTGCTGAAGGCAGCCCTCGATGACGCGCAGGACGTCTTCCGATTGCACGAAGGACATCTCCATGTCGAGCTGGGTGAACTCCGGCTGGCGGTCGGCCCGCAGGTCCTCGTCGCGGAAGCAGCGCACGATCTGCACGTACTTGTCGAAGCCGCTCATCATCAGCAGTTGCTTGAAGAGCTGCGGCGATTGGGGCAGGGCGTAGAAATGGCCCGGCTGGATGCGCGAGGGCACCAGGTAGTCGCGGGCCCCCTCCGGCGTGCTCTTGGTCAGGAAGGGGGTTTCGATCTCGATGAAGCCCTCGCGGTCGAAGTAGTCGCGGATCGCCTTGGTGATGCGGTGCCGCATGATCAGGGTGCGCTGCATGGGCGGCCGCCGCAGATCGAGATAGCGGTATTTGAGCCGTAGCTCCTCGCCGACGTCGATTTCGTCAATGATCTCGAACTTGGGCGTTTCGGCGGGGCTGAGGATCTCGACCTCGCGGACGGTGATCTCGATCTCGCCGGTTTTCATGCGCGGGTTGATCATGTCCTCGGGTCGCCGCACGACCTCGCCGCGGATCACGAGACAGTCTTCGCTGCGCAGGCGGCCGGCCGTCTCGAAGGCCTGCGGGTCGGTGGTCGAGTCGAACTTCAGTTGCACGACGCCCGCGCGGTCGCGCAGGTTGATGAATCGGACTCCGCCGTGGTCCCGCCGCGTGTGCACCCACCCGGCAAGGAGGACGGTCTGACCGGCCCGGTCCGAGCCAACCTGGCCGCAATAGCACGAGCGCTGGTTGTAAGGCAAAGCCACAGCTACTTCTCCAATCCCAGTGGAGGCCCATCAAGCAGGGCGTGAATCCTAGCGTCGGTGGCTGCGAATCGTCAAAGCCGGGTGGCGTGACGCCCTTGGATGATCGCCGCGCCTTGATTACGCATTGGTAGGTCTAGCTTGCCCCCTGCGGTTGAGTCCGTATCCTCGCTTCTATGCAAACCGGCTCCCGCGTGCGGCACGTACTTGCCTGGACCGTATTGGCTTTGGCCATTCTCCTGGGCCTCGCCTGCGCATTGAGTTGGGAGCGCGAGTTCTCGTACAACGACGGTGCAAGTCGCAGCTATGCCTTGCGGTGGGGCCATATCGAATTTGCCCGGTACCACCCGCCGGCGCCGGAGGAATCGACGGGCGTCCGCGGTGCCCCGGCTGACGTGCAGAAGTACATGAGAATGCGCTTCGGCGGGTCCGGGTGGCGCGCTAAGTCCATCGGCGTGGGTGGTGAGCTCGCGCTCCGGCTCCGCCGGTACTGGCTTCCTCCCTTTCGCGATCGCCGATACGTTTGGCAAACGCCTGCTGGAACCGGAGGAAGGGCGTGGATGTCGCCGGGCGCGGCTTCTGTGTGTCCTCCGGACGCCGCGAACTCGGCTTGGTGTGTTGCCGTCTGCTGTACCGTGCCGCTTCAGATCCCGTTCGTCGTTGCTGGTGTTCTGGCCGCAATCACGTGGCTCCCCCGCACGTACCGCCGCGTGCGCGGATATCGCTGGCGCGTGCAAGGCCGTTGCGTGGCCTGCGGCTATGATCTGACAGGCAATGTCAGCGGGCGCTGCCCCGAGTGCGGGACAGCGTGTTCGGGGGTCGCACGCGGTGGGTGACGCGTGTTACTCCGCGCGACGCGTTCGGTCTTCCGTCTCTGCAACGCTGGGCCATCGGTCTGGGCCTCAGTGTCAATGCGCTATCGCAGCATCTGCGCGATCATCTGGCACACGTTGTCGCTCGCTTCGGAGTGCTCCAGCGGGGCGACGACCTCGTCGAGCTGCCGGATCATCAGTCGTCGCCAGGCGTCGTCCGAAAGGAGCTGCGCGGCCGTCTTGGCTACCGCCTCTGTGTCGCGGACGAAGGGCATGAACTCCGGCACGATTCGGCGCTGGGCCAAGACGTTTACCAGGGCCAGGTGGGGCGTGCGGATCACGAGCCGGCCGAACAGCCTGTGGAACACGGAGAGCAGCGGGCCGGCGTCGTACATGACGATCATCGGCTTGCGGTAGAAGGCCACTTGCAGCGTCGCCGTGCCCGAGGCCACCAGCGCCAGATCACACGCGGTCAGCAGGCTGGCGTTGCCGTCAACGATAACGTCGGCCGATTCGCCGGACGCGCTCAGGTGCCACTGAATCTGGTCGCGGCGTTGCGGGGAGACACACGAGATTGCCGCCGTGAGCGAGGTGCCGGCCGCGCGCAGGTGGCGGATCACCTCCAGTTGCAGCGGGAGCATGGCGTCGATGACGTGTCGGCGTGAGCCGGGCAGCAGCGCGACGACGGGGTGTCCGTCCGCCCACAGCCGATCGCCGACCTCCGGCTGCGGCGCTTCGTAGCGCAGCGTCTCGAACAGCGGATGGCCGACGTACTCGGCCTGAATGGAAGCTCGGCGGAAGTAGTCCTGCTCGAAGGGCAGGATGCAGGCCAGGCGGTCCACGTTCTCGGCGATCTGCTTGTTGCGGCGCTGGCGCGCGGCCCAGGTTTGCGGGGCGATGTAGTAGAGCACCGGCAGGCCCCGCCGTTTGGCCCGCTTGGCCAGGCGCAGATGGAGCTCCGGCGAGTCGAGCAAGACGACCAGGTCCGGGGGATCGCTGCGCCACGAGCGTTCGACCAGCCGCACCGTCCGCCAGGCCCGGCCGACAACCGACACGATGCCGGCCAGCATGGCCGCGTGCGACGTCAGGTCGGCGATTGTCTCGACCCCAGCCGCCCGCATACGCGGCCCGGTCAGGCCGTAGAAGCGGCAGTGCGGTAGTACCTCCGCCGCCGTACGGATCAGCGCGGCAGCGTGCAGGTCGGCCGAGTCCTCGGCGACCGAGATGAACACGCGCTTCGGCGTTAGTTCTGTCATGGAGTGCTGAATGGTACCCGCAGGCGGTCCGGAACGCAGCGGGGCATCCGGGCCCGCTCAACGTCGGCTGCTCCAGATTCCGCTGCCCAGAATCTCAGCCAGCCAACGGGCGCCACCTTCCCCGCGGTGACGCATCAGCGTGCACATGGCGATGCCGACCATCGCAGCCAGGTTGACCAGCGTAAGTGCCCACGGGTGGAACCATTCCCAACCGATGGCGATGCCATCACCGGTGGCTACACCATGGACGGCGAACACGACGTGGTGGGACAGCATGACGAGCACGGCCAGTCCGATGGCAGTGGCCGAGCAGTGCGCACCCACCATGCCGGCGGCGCGCTGTACGACGCCAAACAGGACCCACGCAATGAAAAAGGCGAGCGCGCCGCGGACCCATGGGTTGAGCAACACGTGCGGGACGTACCATGCGA
>JAUWXH010000408.1 GCA_030616465.1 Planctomycetota bacterium
GTCCGCGACGGGGGTCAGGTTGCCACGGACGGGTTGGCAACTCACGGAAGGGGTCCGACGTGTTCGTGTGGGAGGAAACACAAGCTGAGAGGGGGCCGCGTCTAAGGGCACGCGCCGGGACCTGGGGTTCCCGCGCCCGGCAACTGAGCGGGGGGAATACTGCTTTCCAGTCTACCAGTGGGGGTCGGTACCAACAGGCACAGACGCCGGGCACGCCCGGCGGGACCCCCGTCGCTGACCGCGGCGGATCGCCTCGGACAGCCCGTCGATCCGCCCGGCGCTGTCGTGCCAGCCGGTCGCGGACGACGGCGCAGATTCTGCGGGCGAAGGCGGCGGCGTCTCAACCGGGCGCGCCGCTCCTGCCGATAACTGCGCGGGAGGGTCTACAGTCTCAAAGGGGCACACTGACCCGCAGGCAGTCGGGGCACGCGAGCTGTGTCGGGGTTTCGGCCGAAGGAGTGGGCGCGTCCCGTCAGCACGGGCACCCGTGGCACGGCTGGGGTTCCGCAAGCTACCAGGTGCAACCATGAAAACCAAGGGACCTGAAGCACCGGGCACGGCTGAGGGGAAGTGGGAGACGTCGCGCGGCGGCGAGTCGGCCTGTGCTGCCCCGGCCACCGCGATGCCGGTGTGCGTGATAGGCTGCGGACGCAGTCATCGCCGTGACGACCAGATCGGTCTCCGCGTCGCGGAGGCTCTGGAGAGCGATCCCCCGCCGCACACCACGCTGCGGACCAGCCAGGCTCCTGGGGTGGACCTGATCGCCGATCTGGAGGGCGTGGACCTGCTGGTGGTGGTGGATGCCGCCCAGGCGACGCAGGAGTTCCCGGTGGGCGAGGCGACACGTATCGATTACCTGGGTTCTTCGACCAGCGCTGGTCCGCCGCGGCTGACGCCCCCACGGGCGGCGCAGAGTGATCCGTCGCACATGCTCGGGGTGAATTACGCTCTGAAGCTGGGTCGCGACCTCAAAATCCTCCCGCAAACGGTATGGATCTACACCGTGGCCGGGCAGGACTTCGATTATGGCGAGGGGGTCTCGCCGGGCGTTGAGGCGGCAGTGCGGTCGGTGGCCGAGCGAATCCGCTCGGACGTGACCGCCTGGCTCCAGCGCCGGGATAAGGGCGATGCATGAGTTCTCGATAGCCCGCTCGATTGTCGATGTTGCCACCACAGAAGCCGAGCGCGTCGGCGCGCGGCGGGTCAAGCGGCTGAACTGCCGCATCGGGGAGATGTGCCAGGTGGACGGCCGCTTGATCAGCGAAGCGTTCGACATTGCCTGCCGCGGAACGATTTGCGAAGATGCCGAACTGCAGATAGAGACCACGCACATGCACGCGGTTTGTCCGCAATGCTGGCGGCGGTTCGAGGTGCATAACTGGAACTGGACGTGCCCGCATTGCGGGGTGGAGGGCGAGAAGCTGGAGGGCGGCGACGAGCTGGAACTCGTCTCCATCGAAGCCGAAGTCGATGATGATTATTCCGGTGATCCGGAAGGTCTTGGAGCAGAACGAACACGCGGCGCGCGAGAATCGCCGGCGTTTTGATACCTACAACCTCCGATGCGCTAACCTGCTAGGAGGGGCCGGCTGCGGAAAGACTTCCCTGTTAGAGGGGATACTCCCCCGCTACCCAGAGACTCCTGCCGGGCCGCTGTGCTCGAGGGCGATCTGACAACCACCCGCGATGCAGAGCGCATTAACGCGCTCGGCGTGCCCGTCGTGCAGCTCCTGACCGAGGGCGGCTGTCACCTCAACGCTACCCATGTTCAGCAGGCGTTGGGGCAGGTTTCGCTGGACGAGCTCGATCTGCTCATCATCGAGAACGTCGGCAACCCGATCTGCCCGGCGAATTTCGACTTGGGCGAGCACCTGCGGATCGCCGTACTGAGCGTTGCCGAGGGGCACGACAAGCCCTCCAAGTCCCCGCTGCTGTTCAAGAACGCGCAACTGGTGGTGCTCACCAAGTGCGACCTGCTCCCGTATGTGGATTTTGATCCCGACATCGCACAGGCCGACCTGCACCGCATAAACCGCACGGCCGAGCTCATCCGTACCGACATCAAGACGGGGCAGGGATTCGATCAGTTGGCCGAGTGGATGCGTGGCAACGCGGTCCGACCGGCATGCGAGGAGCCCGCTGCCGAGTCGGGCGCTTGAACGGGCCCGCGGCAACCAGCCGCGCGGGGAGCCGCGCTCGCCACGCGCTGCGCGGAAATCCCCACTCGCCACGCCGGCGGGGGAGAACCGGCCCTCAAATCCCCTTTTCCGGCGCTCGCGGGCGGAACGCCTTTTGCTAGTATATACGCACGGTTCATGACAACCCGGCGTAAGGCAGAATAGACTGAGGAGCCGCTGGCTCAAGCGTGCGCGGGAGTTCCGCGTGGGCTGAAGCCCGTGGCTCGTCTGCGTACCGCCGGTCAGCTATTCGGGAGAAAAGGCCCATGAGCAAACGGCGCATGGTTACGATCGACGGGAATCAGGCGGCCTCTTACGTCGCCCACAACATCAACGAGGTGATCGCGATCTACCCGATCACGCCCTCGTCCAACATGGGGGAATGGGCGGACCAGTGGTCGGCCGAGGGCAAGCCGAACATTTGGGGCACCGTCCCGCTGGTGGTCGAGATGCAGAGCGAGGGTGGGGCGTCAGGTGCGGTACACGGCGCGCTGCAGACCGGCGGGCTGTGCACGACTTTCACCGCCTCGCAAGGCCTGCTGCTGATGATCCCCAACATGTTCAAGATTGCCGGGGAAATGACCCCGACTGTCTTCCATGTCTCGGCCCGCGCGGTGGCTACCCATGCCCTGTCGATTTTCGGGGATCACTCTGATGTCATGTGCTGCCGTTCCACCGGCTTTGGTTTGATAGCCTCCGGTTCGGTCCAGGAGGTGATGGATTTAGCTTTGATCGCCCAGGCTGCGTCGCTGGCCAGCCGGGTGCCGTTTATACATTTCTTTGACGGCTTCCGCACCTCGCACGAGGTCCAGAA
>JAUWXH010000401.1 GCA_030616465.1 Planctomycetota bacterium
GCCTACTTCCGGTTCAAACTTGAGCCGGGCGGCGGCGCTGCGCCACATTACGCAGCGCAGCTCGCTGTGCGGGTCTTTGAGCGTGAGGTAGACGTGCCCGCTACCGGGGCGCGATAGATCGCCGATCTCGCCGAGCACGTGCAGCGTGGCGGGCAGGTGGCGGGCGATCGCGCCGCGGATGAGCTGGTTGACCTGCCGAACCGTGAGGGTCGTCGGAATGGTCGGGCCCGCAGCGCGCTCCGCTTCGGGAACGCGGATGCGAGACGGGTCAAAGCGTGCGCGTTCAGCCACGGACGAACTCCGTACCTTTTGGAGGAGCGTTCTCGTGAACCAGGGCTTAACTGACAGGCTATCGCCCGGCGCGATGCGCCGTCAACCGCGGCCAAGCACCGCTTGAACGTGCTGGCTCTCCGGCAACTGCCATTCCGAGGGGCGCGCAGCGACTGAGGAATCCAGCCCGGTTACGCGCCGGCGCAAGATTCCTCGCTGCGCTGGGAGTGACAGCCGGAACCGAACTAGCGTTTCGAGAACTGGAAGCGCCGGCGGGCCTTGCGCTGGCCGTACTTCTTGCGTTCCACCCGCCGACTGTCGCGCGTGAGGTAGCCGGCCTGACGCAGGGCCGGCTCGTAGCGCCTGTCGGCCTTAACCAACGCGCGCGCCACCCCCAACCGAATCGCCCCCGCCTGGCCGCTGTGCCCCCCGCCCTGAACGCTCACGAGCACGTTCCAGTGACCGGCGGTGTTGGTGGCGATCAGCGGCTCGGAGACCGCCGCCTGCTCCTGCGGCTCGGTGAAGTAATCGTCCACCGCGCGCTTGTTGATCTTGATCGCCCCGTCGCCCGGAATCAGACGAACGCGCGCCACCGCCGACTTGCGCCGCCCGGTGCCGCGGAAGAGGCCCTCGCTGGGGGGCGGCGGATAGCCGGGCTGTGCTTCGGCTTCCGCTTGGGCGCCGGCCCCCACCTCCGCGGTGGCAACGGCCCCCTCGCCAACGCCGGCACCTTCAGCGGCAGCAGGCTCGACGGCCTGGGGGGGCGTGGCGGCCTCGCTTGCCGCTTTGGCCGGAACGTCGGCGTCCGGCTTAGCATCGGCCTCGGGCTTGGCGTCGGCTTCGGTCGATTGGCTTTCGGCATCCGGCACGGTTACTTCTCCAGGGGGTTACAGTGGAAAGGGCTCGGGGTTCTGGGCCTGGTGCGGATGCTCAGCACCCGCATACAGCTTCAGCTTGCCGAGCATCCGCCGAGCCAAAGTGTTCTTGGGCAACATGCGGCGGACCGCCTCGCGCAGCACGCGTTCCGGGTGCCGCTCGAGCATGCGCTTCATCGGGATCACTTTGCGGCCGCCGGGGTAGCCGCTGTAGCGCTCGTAAACGTTGTGCTCCAGCTTGCGCCCGGTGACCCTCACGCGGCCGGCGTTCAGCACGACGACGTAGTCGCCGGTATCCACGTGCGGCGTATAGGTGGGCTTGTGCTTGCCCATGAGCACGGTGGCGATGCGCGTGGCCAGCCGGCCGAGCACCTGATCAGTGGCGTCCACGACGTACCAGCGCTGCTCGACCTCGCCGGGTTTGGCCTGGTAGCACTTGTTGGCGGTCTTCATAACCTGTTCTCACGAACGGGGTCTGCGGTCCGACCGCAAACGGGAACCCCTAAGTATACGTCCCTGCCGATTGCCGTCAACCCGCGACCCGTGGAAAACGGGACAAGTCCAGTCTCGGGCACCTGCAGGGGCCCGCCCCCAAGTGCGCCTACAGCCTGCGAGGGATTGTAACTGGATCTTGCCCAGAATGCGCGACGCCGACAAAGGCCGATGGCGAATAGGCGGGCGGGTTCCCGGAAAAGGGGCATCGCCTTCACGGCTACGGTATTGGCCATAGTAGGTTCGTACACCTGGAGCACACACCGGGTGATCACGCACCTTGCGACTGATGACCTGCGGCTCCAGGAGCTGCGGGGGACCATCCTTCAGTTTGACGAGGTGTTGACCATGTCCGCCCGCATGGCTGCGGCCACGGGCGACCTCAGCTGGGAAGAACGCTATCGACAGTTCGAGCCGGCGCTGGACGCCGCGATCAAGGAGGCCATCCACCTCGCGCCGGAGGTTTACCACAGCGAAGCCGCGGCTCAGACCGACGAGGCCAACCTCAGACTGGTCGAAATGGAGAACCGAGCGTTCGAATTGGTGCGCCAAGATGAGCTCGACGCCGCCACACAGCTTCTGTTCAGTGCAGAGTACGAGAAGCAAAAGGAGGTTTACGCCGACGGGATGCAGAAGCTGGACAGCGCCCTTGGGGGCCATGTTCAAGAGCAGATCGAGCACTATCACGGGCGCGTGCTCTGGATGGGGACACTTGGCGCGGTTGCGATAGTGGTTCTCACAGTTGGATGGATCGCTGCGTTCGTCGCAGTGCAAACGCACCTCAAGAAGCGGATGTTTGCGGAGGAGGCGCTGAAGAACGCCCAGCGCGACCTCGCGCTTCGGGTCGAGGAGCGAACGAATGACCTCGCGCAGGCCAACCAGGAGCTGTGCAAATCGGTGAGCGACTTGGAGCGGTTCAATCGACTCGCCGTCGGGCGTGAAAAGAGGATGATCGAGCTCAAACGCGAAGTCAATGAGCTGCTGGCAACCCTCGGGCGGGAAGAGGAATACGCGGTTTCTGCCCAGGAATGCACTGCGGAGAGTACGCCGGCCCCGGTTGACGGTTCGGCACCGGGAAACGGTGACGAGAGATGAGGGTCCGCCCGTGAGGCCAAACAGGATCAAAGTCCGAATCCTTCTTCCCCTGACTCTCGTGCTGGCAGCGCTGTTCGGTGCGTTCGTCGCCGGCGCCTATCAGCATGGGCAACGCAAGATTGATGACGCTGTCGAACGGGACCTGACAGCTGTTCAGGATCTCCTTAATACGGAGCTGGAGGAGGAGACCGGCCTGATGAGCGCGGTACTCGATGTCCTGGCACGGGATGGCGAGTTTCGGGGACCTCGCCGCATGGCTGCTTCGACGTGACCCCACCGGAGACCGGCGTGCTGACCCAATCCCGGCTCAGCACCCGGCC
>JAUWXH010000525.1 GCA_030616465.1 Planctomycetota bacterium
CGCCGGGTAGGCGTTGTCATTCCCGTCGGTGCTGGCCAGAGCCGTTTGGATTCCGATCGCACACATCGTTAACACAACACTCTTTGCAGACATGATAGACGCCACTCCGCTGTGAATCAGCTCAGTCCGTTGTGAACATCGCGACGGTGGACACCGCCCTCCGTGCTGAATACTTAGCCAGCCACATCTCTGAGCGCCGCGCGGGTTCCCTCGACGTCAAAGCAGTCATATTGGTTCTCGCGCATGAAGCGCGTGGCCAGCCGAATGGCCTCCGGCTCGGTCAAGTGCCCATCGTCGATCTCGGCCTGGAGGGCGCGTGTGAGCCAGTGGCGGGCCTGCGTTGCGTAGGCGACGGCGATGTGTGGCCAGGGTGTGTCGCCGCCGAAAGCGAAGAGCTTGTGATACGGGGCGGCGTGGATGAAACGCCGGACGAACTCGCACGTGCTGAAGGGGTCGATTGCCCAGGCCCAGCACAGGTCCGCGAAGACGTTGGGAAAGTGCTTGGCCAGGGCGATCAGCTCGGGGCCGTAGGGATAGCCGGCGTGCATGAGGACGAAGCGAGCCTGCGGATACGCTTTCAGCAAGGAGGACAAGTGGCCTGGGCGAGTCCATTCCATGATCATGCTGCCCTGGCCCGCGTGATAGCCGGTGTGGATCTTGATCGGGAGGTTGTGGTGCGTCGCGTGCTCAACGCCGCGCGCCAGGCACCAATCGCCCAGGCATAGCCGCTCGGATTCATCCAGCTTGGCGCCCGGCAGCGTCTTGTGCAGCGCGCGTTCCGCGTCTGCATCGTCACGCGGTTGCCAGGCCAGCGTGCGCAGATAGGCATGCTGGCTTTTGACGGCGATGGCCTTGGGCGCGTAGCGATCAAAGATGGCCTCGATTGCCGTCCGCAGCGTGGCCAGATCCTTGACGCCGACGCCCGAGCAGGTGTGCAGCGCCTCGGCGTCCACTTCGCCATTGGCGAGCGCGGCCCAACTGATGTCCTGAAGGAAGAACTCCGGGCCGGAAGGATCAGCGTCGCACGGGATCGTCTCGTGGTCGATCTGAACGTGATCGAGATTGCCCCGATCCCTGAGAATGCGCAGCCGCTCGCCGGGCTGATGCGCAGACGGGAGGCGGCTCTGCGCGGCAGCGAGGGATTCGGGCGCCAGCTCGTCGATTCCAAATGCCTGCTGCGCAACGAGGCGAACGGCCTCGCCGTAGCCCGTGTGGCGGCAGCGTTCCCAGGCGTCGCGCACGGCAGCGAACCGGGCGGCCACATCCGCCGCAGCGGGCTCGTGAAGCCGCTCGACCGCCTTCGGGTCGGCGCCGGCGACGATGAGGTCGGCGTCGATATAGCCATCGAACATCTGTTGGAGCACGTCGGGGGGCTGCTCGAGGAACCGCGCTTCGCTCGCGAGATGTTCATGGCTGTCGACGAGCGGCGTCTCGCGGATGTGGTGGGCCAGGTCGGTCACAGGGAACTCCTTGAGTTGCACGCCGCGTCAGCCGCGCCGTCCGCCGACTGCATGCACGTCGTCGCCACCAATGCCGATGAGGATCGAGGCCGATGTCGTAACGGGATACGTCCCTGGCGCGACTTCCATTTCCATCGGACGGAGGACGATCGCTGGCCTAGCGTCTTGATCCGTGCCGGGGGAGGGAAGCGCCGTCTGAAGTCGAATGTGCATACAGTCAACGCGACGCTCCTACAAACCAGGAGAGTTCTCCCGAGGCGGTTGTGGTGTCGAACCGCCCCGATCCCCTCGCCACAGCGCGGCAACCAGCTTGGCCAATCCAACGGCACTGACGACGAATAGTACCGCGCACACGACACCCCCGGCAGTCTTCCCGTAGATCCAGTAGCCGGTCCCGAACAGCGCACTGTAGACCGCGAAGCAGCCCAGGACCGTGCAGAGAATGCCCAACGGCAAGTTAGACCTGCCGCCCTCCGGGCCGGTGATGGTTTCGCCGTCGCGCTCGGCGTCCTCGATCACCTTGCGCCAGCCGGGCCCGCCGGGGCGGATCAGCCGGTAAAAA
>JAUWXH010000461.1 GCA_030616465.1 Planctomycetota bacterium
AGTACGCTGTTTCGGCGGCCAGTGTTCTGGCAAATGCGGCGAATCGGCTGCGCCCGGCCGAGATAGTGCGGCCGGCAGGCGACGCGGGCTCCGATAACGTGGGCCGTCGGTCCACGCCGGCCGGCCGGGACCGCGCTGCCTGAAGCCGGTACGCTGCGGCTTGCCGCACCGGTTGAGTCTGCTACGCCCCGACGATGCCGAGCGGCGGTTTGGCTTGCCACCGGCCGCGGGTGAAGTCGGGAAAGTCCATCGGCCGGCTCCTGTTCGCAACCGAGCGTTCGGTTAGTTCGGAAACGACACTCCAGGCTGCCGCATCGTAGACGTCCATATCGGTCGGCGTTCCCTCCCGCAGGCACTGGATCAGCCGATAGTCCTCGATGTAGTCCATCCCGCCGTGGCCGGCGCCCCGCGCCTTTTCGCCCTCCTTAGTCCAGAGCGGGTGCTCGAACTCGGCGTAATAATCCTCGGCCTTCTCCCACTGGTGCGCCGGGCTGCGTCCCTCGATGTGGATGCGATCCGGGTAGCCGGAGAAGAGCCCCTGGGTGCCCTGAACCATGTTGATGCGGCTGTAGGGTCGCGGCAGATTCGTGTCGTGCACCAGGTAGATCGTGCGGCCGTTGACCGTCTTGATCATGCTCACGTTCACGTCGCCAAGCACGTATTTCTCGCTCCGGCGTGGGTCGTCGGGTGGCAGATGCTCCTGCTGGTAGAGTTGCAAGCCGCGCGCCGGGCTGCTCATCGAGACCAGGTAGTCGAAGCGGTCGCCGCGGTTGATGTTCATGCACTGGGCGACCGGGCCGAGGCCGTGCGTGGGGTAGAGGTTGCCGTCGCGCTTGGTCGAGTGGTCGCGCCGCCACAGCCCCTCACCCTGCTTCGAGAACTTGACCCCGCGCAAGTCGTGCAGGTATCCGGCTTCGCCGTGCAGGATCTCGCCGAACAGGCCTTTGCGCACCATGTTCAGGACCATCATTTCGGCCCGGCCGTAGCAGCAGTTCTCCATCATGACGCAATGCTTATTGGTTCGCTCGGCGGTCTCGACGAGCTGCCAGCACTCGGCGATGGTCACCGCGGCGGGCACTTCGGTGGCGGAGTGTTTGCCGGCCTCCATCGCCGCCACGCACACGGGAACGTGCCAGCGCCAGGGCGTGGCCGTGTAGACCAGGTCGAGATCCCCCTGCTCGCACAAGCGCTTGAAATCATATTCGCCGCGGGAGTAGCCGGCGGGTTTGGGCTGGCCGGCCTCCTGGACCCAGCGCTGTATGCGGGTCACTTTCTCTTGAACGATGTCGCAGACCGCCGTGATCTCAACCCCTTCGATTCTCAGCAGGTTCCGGACGTGGGCCGAGCCCATGCCCCCCACGCCGACGTAACCCACGCGAACCCGCTCGATGGGCGGCGCGGCGAACGGCTTGAGCGGGGCGGGCCCGAGCCTGCGCCCCGCGCCGGCGCAGCCGGAGAGACTCATGCCACCCAGGGCCGCGCCGAGGCCGGCGACCGCACCCAGTTTCAGGAAATCCCGGCGGTTCTGTTCACTCGCCGGGCGATCTGACTCATGCTCATGACTCATGATGCTACTCCTCTCGTTCGTGCCATGCGCACGGCAACACTCGCATTTCCATCCGGCCTCCACGTAGCCGCAGCGAACATGATAGCGTTAGAATCCGTGCTGCGCTCGAGAGGTGAAGACGCTGCGGCGGCACGTTTGCACGCGAGGACTTGAGGGACGCGATGAAACCCACGCTGGTAATCCTGGCAGCCGGCATTGGGCGGCGGTACGGCGGGTTGAAGCAGCTTGAAGCCGTCGGCCCCGGCGGCGAGACGATCATGGACTACTCGATGTACGACGCCGTGCGGGCCGGCTTCGGGAAGGTCGTTTTCGTCATTCGCCCTGATATGGAGGCCGCGTTCGCCGAGACAATCGGCCGACGTTACGAGAAGCACATCCCGGTGGCCCACGCATTCCAGCGCTTGGACGATCTCCCCGCCGGATTCAGCGTGCCGCCGGGCCGCGCAAAGCCGTGGGGCACGGCGCACGCCGTCCTGGCCACCGAGCAGGTCGTCAACGAGCCGTTCGCCGTCGTCAACGCCGACGACTTCTACGGCGCCAACTCCTTCGCCGTCCTCGGCAAGTTTCTCCAGGAAGACGACCCCGGCGACGTCGCGACGTACGCGATGGTCGCCTTCACCCTGCGCGACACGCTCACCGAAGCTGGTTCGGTCAATCGCGGCTGCTGCCGCTGTACTCCGGACGGCTGGCTGGAAAGCATCACCGAGATCATCGGAATCGAACGCCACGGCGCAGACGTGCGCTACACCGATGAGTCCGGCACCGAACGAATACTCAGCGGCGACCAACCGGTCTCCATGAACACGTGGGGCTTTCGGCCGGTGTTCTTCGAGCAGTTGCGCGAATGCTTCGAGAATTTCCTCAAACAGAACGGCACATCGGACACCGCCGAGCTCTACATCCCCACGGCCATCCAGGACCTCATGCGCACCGCCCGCGCCCGCGTCAAAGTCCTGCCGACAACGGACACCTGGTGCGGCGTCACGCACCCCGAGGACAAGCCGCGCGTCGTGGCCGGTCCCTCGGCGCAGATTCACGGGTTCTCGGGCGCCGAGA
>JAUWXH010000084.1 GCA_030616465.1 Planctomycetota bacterium
GGTCGCACACATGCCGACGGAGGCCATGCATCCTAACTCGCTGGGACAGAAGGCGTTGCAGCGGGCGACCGCGTGCGGGGGATGGTCCGCCCCCGACCAGGTGAGGGGCGTTCCGCCCTGACCGTCGCGCCGGGAAATAACCGCCGCTCAGGCCGGAATACCTCTACGCCGACGGAATGCTGCTTCCCAAACGGTACAATGTGGCTGTAACCCGTCGCCAAACGCACGCTGAGGTATCAAATGCTTTCGCGCTGGCTCTATTCGCGACTGAAGGCCGCCGAAAACGCGCTGAACGACGGCCGTATCGACGAGGCCTACCAGCGTCTCTGTCAGCCGGACGTCCACGATCACCGGCGGGCTAACAAGCTGCTCGACGAGCTCGCCAAGGCCCTGCTGGCCCGGGCCCGGCTGCACGCTCAGGCCGGGCACTACCGCGACACACTCGATGACCTTGACAAGTTGGAGACCCTCCAACGCTCGAGCCCTGACGCGGCCACCCTCCGCAAACGCGCCGTGGAGGCGCTACGCCGCAAGCGCGGCGATCAGGCCGAGCGGAACGAGGCTTACGGGCGGGCGGCGGAAGACCTGCGTGCCGGTCGGCTCGAGTCGGGCCGCCTGGCGATCGACCGCGTCGCCGATTCCCGTCGCCGCGACCTGCTCCGTGACGAGCTCGACATCCGCCTCGAGCGCAGCGAACAGTTGCTCGGGCAGGCCCAGGCGGCGTTGGAGCAGGGCGACGTGCTGACGGCCTGCCGCTACTGGGAGGAAGCCCACAGCCGACACGGGCGTAGCCGCGAGAGCGACGCCTTGGCCACCCGGCTGGTGCCGGCCTTCCGCGACACGCTCGAGACCCTCTTCGACGAAGGTCACCTCGATCGCTTGGCCAGCACGCTGAATCTGGTGGAACAGCTTCGGACCTTCGATCCAGCGCTCAAGGAGCACGAGCGCCTGGTCTCACTCTGTTCGCGGGCGACCGCCCAGCTTGCAGACGGCCGCTACGCCGACCTGCGGGACACACTGCTGCGCCTACGCGCCGCGCGCGGCAAAGTAGCCTGGGTCAACGAGGCCCTCGAGGCCAGCGCCGCCATCGAGCAGGCCCATGATCGGCTGTTGTCGTCTCCGCTGGGGCTGTTCAGCTCGGCGGTTGAGAAATCGGGCGGAATTGTAGAGGCAGGTCTGCCGCCCGCGGCGCATGACAGGGTGGAGGACGGTGCGGCTGCGCCGCCGGCGCAAGATGCCGCCGGCCTGCGGAACGCCGCGTTGCTGATGCTCGTGGACGGCACGGGGAGTGTGCTGCTGGTAACCCGTGACGTAGTGCGGATCGGGCGGGCCGGCGGCGAGGCCCAGGTCGAAATCCCGGTCCCCGCCGACATCCAGTCGCACCACGCCGACATCATCCGCGACGGCGAGGACTATTTCCTGGCGGCCTACGGCCCGGCCAGCGTCAATCGCAAGGAGGTCAAACGTACGTTGCTCCGCGACGGCGACCGGATCGTCTTCGGACCGAAGGCAAGAATGGTGTTCCGCAAGCCCACGGCCAAGAGCGAGTCGGCGGTCTTGAATCTCTCCGACCGCTGCCGCTTGCCTCAGGACGTCAGCCACGTCGTCCTGTTCAAGGATACGGCCCTGCTCGGCCCGCAGGCGAGCTGCCACATTCGCACGCGCGAGGGCCAAACCCGCTTGGTCCTGTTCGAGCGGGCCGGATACCTGTACGCGCGGCAGACCAGCTCCGGCGGCCGCCCGGTCGGACCGGCCGAGGCCGTCCGGCTGGGAGCTACGTGCGAGTACGGCGACCAGCGGGTGACGGTCAAGCGGTACGAAGTCCGAGATTCCGGCCGGCTGGCCTGAGGTGAGATTCGTGGTGGCACCGCCGCAGAGGAGATTCGGTGGCCTACACCTTCAAACATGGTGACCGCCCGCTCAAAGGGATGACAATTCAGCGCGCCGTCGGCCGGGGCGGGTTCGGCGAGGTCTACTACGCCGTCACCGACGCCGGCAAGGAAGTCGCCCTCAAATACCTCCGCGAGAACCCTGAGATCGAGCTCCGCGGCGTGGCTGAGGTGATCAACCTCAGCAGCCCGAACCTGGTCAAGATCTACGACGTCCGCCGCGATCTGGTGGACGAGCCCTTCGTCCTGATGGAGTACATCGGCGGCCCGTCGCTGAGCGACATACTGCGCGCCGAGCCGGGCGGGCTGGCGCCCGAAAAGGTCGTCTTCTTCGCCCGCGGCATCGCCGCGGGACTGGCCCACCTGCACGCCCACGGCGTCGTCCACCGCGACCTCAAGCCCGGCAACATCTTTTATGACGAGGGCTACGTGAAGATCGGTGACTACGGACTGTCCAAGCACATGTCGCTCAGTCAGCACAGTGGTCAGACCGTCAGCGTCGGTACCGCCCACTACATGGCGCCCGAGATCGGCTCCGGCCGCTACACCAAGCTGGTGGATATCTACGCCCTCGGCATAATCCTGTACGAGATGCTCGCTGGCCGACTGCCCTTTACCGGCGCCAGTATTCAAGAGGTGCTGATCCGCCAGCTACAGGACGAGCCCGACGTCAGCGTCCTGCCGCCGGACTTCGCACCCATCATCGCCAAAGCGCTGGCCAAGCGGCCGGAGGAGCGCTACCAGGACGTGAATGAGCTGGTCGATGCTCTCGAGCAGCTATCCGATGTCAAAGAGCGACTCAGCCAGTTCGACCCGCTGACGTTGACAAGTGTTCCGCGCGCCTGCGACGTGGCCGAAGCCGATGCGACCCGCACGTCGCCGCCGCGCCCGGTCGTGCCCTCACTGGACGCCCGTCATGCAGCACCCGCCGGCGTGGGGGGACGTCCGTACGTCGTTCAGCCGCCCCCCTATGTCGATCGCTACACGGCCCCCAAGCCGGACTCGTTCGCCCTGACTTTGGGCACGGCGATCTTCCTCGAGGTGCTGTTCGTGTTGTTTGCCCTGGGTGCCGCGGTTTCCGGCCCGATTGGGGGCCAGCCGCTGCTGAAGGTACAGGGGCTCGTGCTGGTTCTTTCGTTCATTCCGTGCAGTATTCTGCTCTACAAATTCTGGGCGACGCTGCCGGTCGGTTGGCGCCGCACCACGCCGGGTCGTGGCGTCGGCTTCTGCTTCATCCCGTTGTTCAACCTCTATTGGTTCTATGTCGCCTTCCACGGGCTCCTTATCGACTTGAATCGTTATCGCCGTACTTTCGCGCCCAGCGTCGAGCGTCTCAGCCAAAAGTGGATGATCGCTTACTGGATCCTGTTCATCCTCTGGAAGGCCGTTGGCGAGAACGTCGGACCGGGACTCATGCATTTTCTCATAAGCGCCGGCGCCTCGGTGGCCTATATCGGCTTCGTGGTGACGACGACGAGGGTCTGCGAGAATCTGCTGCGCCAAAAGGTCGTGGCAGCAACGCCGAATCCAATGATGGCGGCCGCGGGATGAGCAACGAGGTGAAATCTCGCCGGTCCCGCCCGGCGACCCAACTGCGGAGGAGCAGTCGTGGCATACACGTTCAAACACGGTGATCGGCCCCTTGAGGGGATAACCATCCAGCGCGCCGTCGGTCGCGGCGGGTTCGGCGAAGTCTACTACGCCCTGACCGACTCCGGGAAACAGGTCGCCCTCAAATACCTGCGCGACAACCCGGAGATCGAGCTGCGCGGCATCGCCCACGTGATGAACCTCAAGAGCCCGCACCTGATCACCATCTACGACGTCCGCCGTAACCCCGAAGGCGATCCGTTCGTCATCATGGAGTACGTTGGCGGCCCGTCACTGCGCGACCTGCTCATCGCCGAGCCCAACGGCCTGGGCGCCCAGAAAGCCGCCTTCTTTCTGTGCAACATCGCCGCCGGCCTCAACTACCTGCACGAGCGCGGCATCGTCCACCGCGACTTGAAGCCGGGCAACATCTTCTACGACGACGGGTACGTCAAGATCGGCGACTACGGGCTGAGCAAGCACATCTCGGTCAGTCGGCACAGCGGGCAGACCGTCAGGGTCGGCACGGTGCACTACATGGCCCCGGAGATCGGCTCGGGCACCTACACCAAGGCCATCGACATCTACGCGCTCGGTGTGATGCTCTACGAGATGCTCACGGGCAGCCTCCCGTTCACCGGCTCGAGCATGGGCGAAGTCCTGATGCGCCACCTGAGCGAACAGCCCGACGTCAGCGGCATTCCGGAACCGTTCGCCCAGGTGATCGCCAAGGCCCTGGCCAAAGATCCGCAGGACCGCTACCAGGACGTGAACGAGATGGTGGATGCGCTGCGGGCCTCCACGGAGTTGAGCGCGAGCATCGCGTCGTTCGACCCGGCGATGCTGAGCCGCGTGGCGCGCGGTGAGCCGATTGACGATCCCGATCGGACGGTGACGACGCCGCCCGTGCCGCCGCCCGTGCCGCCGCTCGACGCGCGTGCGGCCACCGAGCCCGTGCTGGCTCAGCCGATATCGGATGAGCAGGCCCGCAGAGCCCACCGGGGGGCGCGCGCCAGACGACGGGTGGACGCTACCTTTGAGCGGCTCGGCCTGGACCCGCGTAAGCGGCGACCGCAGGTGTTCACTTTGCTCGTCGTGGTTGTCGCGGTGGCCATGGGCCTGGGGTTGATCAGCGGCACGAGATTGCCGGAAGCTGCCGTCGCTGTCGGCCTGTTCCTGGTCGGCGGAACGATTGGACCGCTGGTCGCCTATTTCAAGATCCTGCAGCGCAACCTGACGCGCAACAGCTTTCTCGATCGCATCGTCTACGCCGGCACCGCCGTTGTCTTCATGATCCCGGCGATCGCCATATCCGGGGACGAAATCGGGATGAGCTTCGCCCGCTTGGCCATCCCGATTGCGGCGACGCTGTTTCTGTGCAATTGGACCAAGCGCATCGAGGACGGTCGGCGTCAGCGGATCCGCGGCGGCCAGGCCGTCTGGCCCGGCATTCTCGGGCTGATCGGTGCCGGGATGATCGACGCGGAGGAATACGCCCTGGTCGCTGCCGGCATGTGCGCGACGCTCTCGCTGTTGACGCAGGCCACCGCCGCCATGTGGCCGTTCGGCGCTGTGGTCCGGCCGGGGCAACCCGCCGCCGGAGCTGCGCCCGGCCATCGGCGTCACCACGTTCATCGCGATGCAGTCGCCGGCGCCGTGGCCGGTGTGGCGCGCGCCGGTGAGCACATCGGCCGGGCCGTCGAGCGCGTCGGTGAACGCATCAGCCGGGCGGTCGAGAAGGCCGAGCCGCACGAGGAAGAGGCCGAGGCCACCGAAGCGCAACCATCGCCCGAAGAGCAGGCGGCAGCCCAGATGGTCTATATAGATCCTGCCGCTCCCTCGTTCGTCGGCCGCACCGCCAACGCCGGCCTTTCCTTCATCGGCAAGTTGCTCTTGCTGGCCGGCATCAGCGCGGCCCTCTTCTATCCGTCCGAGATTAAACTAGACCAGACGGACCCGATATGGAAAAACGGCACGGTGTATGAATCCGGCGACCCGCTCGTGACGATCCCGGCGGCCGCCGTGCTCGTACCATTGGTGCTGGGCAGCATTCTGCTGATCGCCGCCCGGCGCAACGATGGGGCCGCACACTTTCTGCGTGGCTTCTTCGGTTGCGCGTTCGCGTTCATTGCCGTGATCGTCGCCCTGGCACCAGCCTCCGAGGGGATCCAGGATTTCTTCGGCACGAACGACTGGAGCGAACTGGACCCTGATACTGTCCCCGCGCTGGTGGGAACGGCCTTTCTGCTGGCGGTGTCAGTCGTGCTGCTGTTCTGGCCCAGGCGACAGAGGAACAAACCGGTCGTAATCTGATCGGGAGGCGGGAGACTTATGTTGTGCCCGACAACCATGCGGTTCCTGGCCCTCGGGGGCCTGGCCCTCTGTGTGATCGTTGGGGTCGTGCTCTTGGCGACCCGGCGACCGATCCTTGGCCTGATCATCGGTCTGGTCGTGCTGGCCTTGGGTGGGCTGCTCGCGCTGCCGGTGTTTTGGGCCAGCGCGAGGCCGGTGGTGGTGACAACCCCCGCGAGCCCGCCCGTGCTGCCCGGCCCACGCGCGGCACCCCAGGCACTGGTGGTCACCGACGGCGGTGAATGCGTAATCGCCGTCAGAGTCCCGGACGTGCTGCTGCTGGACGAAGAGATTGCCTGCCCGCTTGGCGAATCCCCCGTCGAGCTGGACGAAGTGTCCTTCCAAACCGGCTGGCCCGAGACCGTTAGGGAATTGGCTGACTCTCTGAAACAGCTTGCGCGTTCGCAACAAACGGACCACGAGTCATGGCGACCGCTGCGCAGACTCAGAGAGGACCGATTTGACAAGTTGGCCTCCAAGCTGCTGCGCCCCGAGTGGGCCGTCCTCGTGCGGGACGCGCGGACGGCGGCCGCCGACGCCGACGAGAGCCCCAAACTCCGAATGCCGGAGGTCCGCTTCCAGCGCGACCAGATTCTCACGATCCTCGCTGATCTCGACACAGATCCGCTGAAGCGCGCGGCCAGGCCGCGGAGCGTCGTCCTCTCCGTGCTGGTGGTCTCCGGCCTTTTGATCGTCGCGTACTCCTTGCTGCAAGCCGGCCTGCGTCGGGCCGCCACCACGCGACCGCACCCGCCGCGCCACCACGGCTGACCCGGTTGGCCGACGACTTGTTCGCCGTTATCTTTGCCTATTGATCCGACGCGACCGGCCGAGCCAGACGGAGGGTTTTTCGACCCACACGTCCGGCGGGCTGGCCGGGACGCGGCTGCCAACCAGTGCAACTGCGGAGTCTGGCCATGGCCGCCAGCGAGGCGGACGCCTTCCTTATCGATGCGGTCCAGCAGGGTGACCAGCGGGCCTGGCGCGAGATGATCGACCGCTATCAGGGTCGGCTGCTCAGCTTTGCCCGGCGTATGCTCGCGCAGCCTTCCGATGCCGAAGACCTCGTGCAGGAGACTTTCCTGGGTTTGCTGCGCAGCCTACCCAACTACGACCGCGCTCGGTCGTTAGAGACCTATCTGTTCGCCATCCTGCGACACAAGCTCCACGACCACTTCCGCAAAGCCCGGAAGGGTCACCGGCAGAGCCTGGAACAGCTCGAGGTGGACGAGTCGCCGTCGGATTGGCTCGAGACCGAGACACCCAGCCGACACCTGGCCGGGCAGGAAATGGTGGCCTCGCAGCGCCAGGCCCTGGTGAATTGCCTGCGTCAGTACGTGGAGCAGTGCCGCGCGCAGCGTCGCTTCCAGGAGCTGATCGTGGTCGAGATGCTGACGGTGCTCGGGCTGCGCAACAAGGAAGTCGCCAGCGACCTCGGCCTGAGCGAAACCGCCGTGGCCGGCATCAAGTTCCGCGTCCTGGAGCGTTGGCGTGAGCTGACGCGCTCTTCCCCGGTCGCCCGTGAGTGGGAGGAGGCCGACCTGGCCCAGGACAGCACCGTCGCGCGCATTTGGCGGGAAGAAGGCATCTCCTGCCTGAAACGCTCCACGCTGGGACGCTACCTGCTCGGCACGCTCGATGACGACTGGAACATGTATATCGACTTCCACGTGGACAAGGCCGGCT
>JAUWXH010000159.1 GCA_030616465.1 Planctomycetota bacterium
TGAAAACTCCCCGCCTACCATCTTCCGTGTACGCGCCCACGCTTCACTTACAGCTTATGGCTTACGCCTTAAGACCCCCCCGCTACGTCCGGATAACAAAGGTGCTCCAATAAGGGGGGGCACAAAATGATCATCTTGACCACCTTCGCCTTCCCACTCCGCTGGCCTCGACTTTATCGGGCCCGCGCACGGCCGCCGAGCCGTTTTATCCGGACGACCGACGAGCCGCGGGGTTCACCCCGCGCGGACCCTCGAATGCGAGTGAGTTTCCCCGGCTCGCGCCGAGCCTCCGCGGCACGTGTGGCATGGCCAAGCGTAGCGCGGCCATGCAGTTGCCAGCGAAAACCATGCCCGCGCCCGTGGCTTGGGCATGCCACACGACCGCACTGGCGGGCAAGCCGCCAGCGGCACCCGGCGAACGGCTCGCCCCCCTGCAACACCGCCCTACTGTTTCACACGGCGACGGGCGGCCCGGGTTCGGCTGGCCAGCAGCGTCGTCAGGCGGCGGATGTGTTCCGGGCCGGTCCCGCAGCAGCCGCCGATGATGTTCGCACCCGCGTCGATCAGCGTGGGGACGTGGGCGGCGAACTCGTCGGGCGTCTGCTTGTAGACGGCCCGGCCGCCTTCCAGCTCGGGCAGGCCGGCGTTCGGCTTGACCCACAGCGGACGCTCGGTATTCGCGCGGAGCGCGACGACCACCGGCAGGACGTACGCGATCCCCGAACCGCAGTTGCAGCCGATCACGTCCGCGCCGGCTTCTTCGAGCGAAGCGGCCCCCTCGTCCGCCGACACGCCCATCATCGTGCGCGTCCGCTGCGGGCCGGAATCGAACGACAGGCAGGCGAACACCGGCAAACCGGTCGCGTCCTTCGCCGCTCGGATCTCCAACGCCACCTCCGCCAACTCCGAGAACGTCTCCAGCAAGACGGCGTCCGCCCCACCGTCGGCCAGCGCGCGGGCCTGCTCCGCGAAGACTTCGGTAAGCTGGTCATCGCTGGCCTCGCGGACGGCGAGGATCTTCCCGCTGGGTCCGATCGACCCGACGACGAACGCGTCCGCATCGCCAACGGCCTCGCGGGCCAAGCGAGCCCCGGCCCGATTGATCTCGGCCACATTGTCCTTGACGCCGCGCTGCTCGAGCGCGAAGCGGTTGGCGGCGAACGTATTGGTGGTGATGAATCTGGCCCCCGCCGCCAGATAGTCTTGGGCCAGGCTGGTCACCAGATGCGCGTGGGTGAGGTTGGCGGTCTCGGGCATGACTTCTGTCGGCAACCCGCAGAGCTGGAGTTGTGTGGACCAGCCCCCGTCGGCCACGGTCACGCCGGCTCCCAGCTTCTCGAGATCGAGTTTCATGGGCCATCCCTTCCCGCGACGACGGGTCGGCCGGCGAGGATGTTGTTCAGTCGGCGGCAGATATCCGCCGGCTCGCCGGCCCCTTCATAGGTCAACGGCCCAGTGTAGCCCACCGACCGCAGCGCGCCGACGACGGCGGCCCAATCGACACTCCCCTCCCCCAACGGGCAAAACCCAGCCATGCCGGGCCGGCTCAGGTCATAGTCCTTCATGTGCACGCGGGCGATGCGGCCGCCGAGCGTGGTGATCCAATCTTCCGGATAGCCGAACGCCAGCACGTTTCCGACGTCGAGGTAGAAGCCGACGAACGGGGAATTGACGCGGTCGATCAGGTCCGCCGCCTCGACCGGCGAAAGCAGAAAGCGGTTCCAGACATTCTCGATCGCGATGGTTACGCTGCGGGCCTCCGCCTCGTGGCGCAGCGAAGACAACGCGTCGAACACACGTTGCAGTGCGTCAGCGTAGCCGACGCGTATACGCACGTCGGCCGCCATCCCGACTACCGCCGGTACGACCAGGATCGCGCCAGCTCCCAGCGCCGCCGCCCGGTCGAGCATGCTGAGCGTCAGCTCGACGGCCCGGCGACGATCGGCCTCGTCCGGCGAGGCGTAGTTGATCTGCCAGAAATCAACCGTCGCCAGCCCGGCGATCCGCACCCCCCGGTCGGCAGCTTTCTGAGCCAATGCGGTGCACTCGTGCAGCGGCGTGTCCGGCCGCAGCGGTCCATCATCTGAGAGGACGAGCTCGATCGCGGCGAATCCGGTTGACGCCGTCACGGCGAGTTGCTCATCGAGCGACGTCTCGGGGGCGAAGGTCCAGGCGTTGAGGGCGGTGAACATGGCAACTCCCGATAGCTCGGAGTGCCTGCCGCCGCCCCGCCCGGATAACCGACCCGGCGGACACACCCGACACCTTGTGCGGCGACAGCCCGAGCTGTCCGGTGATTATCCGTCAGCGCCTACCAATAAAACAAGGCCGGCACCCACTGGGTATGCCGGCCCGTTATGAGAAGGAAGAAAATCCTTCCCTCCGGATCGCACCGTGATGCGCGGCTCCCGGAACCTCCGCCGCAAGCCTCCTGCCCGCGGCCGCAGCTCCATTACAGGGAAATATGAAAAACAAACGCCCGCGATCCAAACAGAAGTCCGCCGGCGGCGCCGATTTCACCGGATTCGTTGAGCCGCTCATCCAGAGTGCTATAATCCGTCGCTCGCGACAGGCGGCGTGTGTCAGAGCTACGGGGTGCGAGCTTCCGAGGTGCCGGCAGGCCGGTCATTACGGCGCTCGGTCTTGAACAGGAGGGCCCCATGGCGTCTCTGGTTCCGGCAAGCATGTTCTTCACGCGCGGCGTCGGCAAGCACCGCTACAACCTCCAGTCCTTCGAGGTAGCGCTCCGCAGCGCTGGCATCGCGCACTGCAACCTGGTCAAGGTTTCCAGCATCTTCCCGGCGGGCTGCAAGATCGTTCCGCGGCGAAGCGGGCTCAAGAAGCTGCTGGCCGGTCAGGTGACCTATTGCGTCCTGGCCGAAGCCCGCACTGATGAGCCCAGCCGCCTTGTCTCCGCCGGCGTCGGGCTGGCGATCCCCGCCGGCAAAGGTGAATACGGCTACATCTCCGAGCACCACGCCTTCGGCATGACCGAAAGGAAAACTGCCGACCTGGTCGAGGACATGGCCGCCAGCATGCTGGCCTCGACGCTCGGGCTCGAGTTCGATCCCGACGCCGACTACGACGAACGCCGCGAGATCTACCGCATGAGCGGCCGCATCGTTACGACCCGGGCAATCGTCCAGTCCGCCGAGGGCGATAAGAACGGGTTGTGGACCACGGTGGTCGCCGCGGCGGTGTTCCTGATGGAATAAGGCGGTCCGCCCGCCGCCGCGATCCCACCGGACTCTGAGGGAAGGCAACATGCCTGAGATGGCCGCGGACAACTTTCTCGCCCTGGACGCCCGCGAAGCGAACTACAAAACCGCTCGCTTCGCGCTGCTGCCGATCCCCTACGACGCGACGGCCAGCTTCGGCGTGGGGGCGCGCGAGGGCCCGCGCGCCATCATCACCGCCTCGCAACAGGTTGAAGACTACGACGAAGAGCTCGGCCGCGAGTCTTACCGCGCGGGGATCGCGACGCTGACCCCGCTCGAGCCCGACGCCCGCGGGCCGCAAGCGATGGCCGAACGCATCTACAAGGCCGCCCGCAAGATCGTGCGCGACGGCAAGTTCCTGATCGGGCTGGGCGGGGAACACAGCATCAGCGCCGCGCTGGTCCGCGCGGTCCACACGCGGCACAAGCAGCTCAGCGTGCTACAGATCGACGCGCACGCCGATCTCCGCGACACCTACCAGGGCTCGCCCTTCAGCCACGCCTGCGTCATGCGGCGTATCCACGATCTCGGCGTAGGTGTGGTCGGCGTGGGGATCCGCAGTTACTCGGCCGGGGAGGCGCGCTTCATTCGATCCGCGGGCACACGCATGTTTTCCGCCCGCACGTGCCACGAATTGGATAGCTGGATTGAGGAGGTCGTTGGCGCGCTCGGCCCCGCCGTCTACGTCACCGTTGACATCGACGGGTTCGACCCGGCCTTCGCGCCCGGGACCGGCACGCCGGAGCCCGGCGGCCTGAACTGGCACCAGGTGACCGACTTACTCGCAGCCGTCGCGCGTCAACGCCGAATCGTCGCCGCCGACGTGGTCGAGGTCCGCCCGCTGCCGCCCAGCACGGTGACGGAGTACCTCGCCGCGCGGCTGATCTACCGGCTCATCGGCCTCGTGGCGCGCTGAGCTCGAGCGCGTGACAACTTGCCGGGCACCGGCCGGCGACGTAGCTTGCCGCCATGACATCCGGCTCCCAGCCGAACCGCACCCGACGCGTGAACGTCGCGGCACTGATCGTTCTCGTCGCGGCGGCGGCCATCAGCGCCCTCGCCGGTTGGAGCGCGCTGGGGCTGTGGCAGGGCCTGCCCTACTCGCAGATCAAGGCGCTGTCCGGCGAGGAAGTCGTGGCGGCGTTCCGCGCCGCCAGCCTGTCCGCACCCGAGCAGGTACGTGAGGCCTGGCTGCTGACCGACGTGGGCAAGCAGTTCACCGCCGCCCTGCGGGACGAGGCGGCATTGGAACGGCTAAGCGGGGAGGTCGCCTCGTACGCCGCCGGCCAGACGCGCACGCAGCTCGCCCGACTCCAGCAGGCCGCCACCCGCATGCTCGAGCGGGAGCGGGCCGCGACGCCGATCGAGCTGTGGTGGCCCGCGCTCGAGCCATATCTGACGGGTTTGAGCCAGGCCAACTTCGCCCACTTCGAGCACGAGCTGATCGTCGCCTGGACGGACGTATACCGGTCACTCGGGGTCGCGCCGGGTACGGCCTACCGCAGCGCGCGTCTCCACGTCGGACATCACCACGGCCCATTTCTACAGTACTTCATCACGCGACTGCGGCGGGTCGCCGAGGCGGAAGAACAGCGCGACAACCTCGCGGCCGCCCAAACCTGTCGCACGATCGTGCGGCGTCTGCTACGGCAGTGGGTGCTGGATCGCGGGCCACCCGGCGTTCGGCTTCTGGCGGCCGACCTGCTCGCCGACATGCTCGAAGCCGAGCCGGCGCCAACTGCCGCCTCGTCGGCAAGCCGGTTAGCCCGGGACCTGCATGCGTGGCGGGGGCTCTACCACGAAAGCGCTTGCCAGAGGCCCGTCGAGTTCCTCAGGCTCACCAGCGAACCGTCGCTGTGCCCACGCGAGTATGAGCGGCTGTTCACCTGGCTCGCACTCAGCACGTGGACGTGTGCGGCGGCGATCGGCGTCGGCGTGCTAGCCCTACTGACGAGCTGGGCGTGGCTGATTCGCGGTCGCGGCGATGCGCATCCGCTCCGCGCGTTCATCATGGCAACCATGGTGACAGTGGTCATCGTGGCGACGGGTATGCTCTGGCTGCTGTTCGCCCCGGACACGATTCGTGAGGACTTTCGACGGGACTGGTCTCTAACGTCGCTCGCGGAATGGTGGCGGCACCCGCTGGTCTCCGCGGCACTCGCAATCGTCCTGGTGTTTGTCGCCGCGTTGATCCGCCGGGCTCCCAGCGGTGCCAAACCCGCCCGGCTCGTACGCTTGAGCGCCGGCGCGTCGGCCACCTGGCTCATGCTCGCCGCGCTAGGGCTGGTCTGCACACTGGCGGCCAACGCGGCCCAAACAGCGTACGAGCGCGCGACGCACGCCGCCGCGCTCGACCCGATCCAGGCCGTCGCCGGCCCCGGCGCGGACCGGCTGCTCGACGGGCTGCGAAGCTGGGATCCACGAGTAAACTGAAGGCAGCCGGCCTGTTCCAGCACGCGGGCATCCGCTCGGTGGAGATCGGCAGCGTGATGTTCGGCCGGAGCGGCACCCCCGCCGCCGACGTGCTGCCGAAGGGGGGCGTGTCGGGGCGGCTTGACATTTTCATCTAGCTGTTCTAGAATCCC
>JAUWXH010000034.1 GCA_030616465.1 Planctomycetota bacterium
CGCCGGCCATGAACACCAAGTCCGGCTCGCCGGAGGCGCTTTCAGTGGAGATGAGGCTGGAGTCCACGCGGCCTTCGGAGTCCACGCGGATCGGAAGGCCCCGGTGGTCCACTAGGGCGCCTTCGGGCATCGGCCGGCCGACCGACAGGATCGTGTTCCCGACGCGGACCTGATCGCCCGCGTGGATCGGCGATTCCCCGATCCGCACGCCGTTGACGTACGTCCCGTTGGCGCTGTTCAGATCGACCAGCATCCAGGCGCCGTTCTCGACCCTGAGCTCGGCGTGCCGGCGGCTGATGGTCTGATCGGTGAGGGGGATCTGGTCGCTGCCCCGGCCGATCAGGACGACGTCGTCCTGGGTCTTGAGGGTGCGCCCCTTATCCGGACCTTGTAATACGTACAGCGTGGCCACACGACACCCCGCGCGAACCTCCTCAGCGCTGCCGTGACCCTGACAATTGAATCAAGTCTCTCGGCCTCCTCAAGCCATATACGCTCACGGGCATCGGCGGTGCAGGCCCGCGACTCCAACTCCTATGCAGAGTCCTCCGGTCGTCTCGGGCGGCCGAAGCTGCTCCCGGAGCCCCATAAGCTCCCATTCCCTCCGCACGGTCCAACTTCGCCGCCCAGCCACCCGCATCTTGCCGGCCTGGGCCGACCGCTGTCGGCCGCAGGACCGATCATCTACGAGTCGTCGTCGAGTTCGGCGGCTTCCTTCATGGCCGCCTTGCGCGACAGCTTGACGCGGCCTTGCTCGTCGATGGCGATGACCTTGACCTTGACCTGGTCTCCGATCTGAACCACGTCGGAAACCGAGCGGACGTAGGCATCGTCGAGCTCGCTGATATGGCAAAGCCCGTCCTGGCCTTCCTGAATCTCGATGAACGCGCCGAAGTCCTTGATGCTGGCGACACGCCCCTCGTAGATCCGGCCGACTTGGATGTCCTCGGTAAGCCGCGCGACCGTCTCCTCGGCCCGCTTGGCTCCCTCGGCACTCAGGCACGAGATGAATACCGTGCCGTCGTCCTCGATGTCGATCCGGGCGCCCGTCTCGGCCTGGATCGCCCGCACCGAGCGACCGCCCGGCCCGATCAGCTTCCCGATCTTCTCCGGGTTGATCTTGAGGGTGATCAGCCGCGGGGCGTACTCGCTGATCTGCGGCCGCGGCTTGGCGATCGTGTTGTCCATGATGTCCAGGACCTCGAGCCGACACTTGTGGGCCAGCACCAACGCCTCCTGCAAAATGTCGTGCGGCAGCCCATGGGCCTTGAGATCCAATTGGATGCCGGTAATCCCTTTCCGCGTTCCGGCAACCTTGAAGTCCATGTCGCCGAAATAGTCTTCTTCGCCAAGGATGTCCGCCAACAGCACGCGCCGGTTGCCGTCCTGGACCAGCCCGATCGAGACGCCGGCCACGGCCGAGGTGATCGGCACGCCGGCATCCATCATGCTCAGCGACCCGCCGCAGACCGAGGCCATCGAGCTCGACCCGTTCGATTCGAGAATGTCGCTGACCAGGCGGACGGTATACGGGAAGTCGTCGGGCGATGGCAGCACGGGCTGCAGGCTGCGCTCGGCCAAAGCCCCGTGTCCGATCTCGCGCCGCCCCGGGCCCATAATGCGTCGCACTTCACCGACGGAGAAGGGCGGGAAGTTGTAGTGCAGCATGAATTTCTTGCTGTACTCCTCCATCAGATCGTCAATGATCTGCTCGTCCGACGAGGTGCCCAGCGTTGTCGAGACCATCGCCTGCGTCTCGCCCCGGGCAAACAGCGACGAGCCGTGCACCCGCGGCAGCCAGCTCACCTCACACTGGATGGGACGGATCTCCTGCAACCCGCGGCCGTCGGAGCGCACGCTCTCGTTGAGAATCCGCTCGCGCAGCAAGGTCTGCTCAACCGCCTCGATGGCCGCCTTGACTTCCTCCGGCGTGGGGTCCGGCTTCTCCACGTCCGACGGGCATAAGGCCTCGATGGTCTTCTGATAGACGGCGTCAACCGCCTCGTTGCGCTCCTGCTTGCCGGAGATGCTCTTGGCAGCCTTCAAGTCGTCCCATACCCGAGCGCGGATGTCTTGCAGGAAGGCCTCATCGACCGCCGGCGGCTCCCACTTCGTCGGTTGCCCCGCGTGGCGCCTGAGCTCCTCCAGCATTTCGCAAATCGGCTTGACGCCCTGTTCGTGGGCGAACTCGAGCGCCGCCGCAACGTCCTCCTCGGACACTTCGCGCGCGCCCACCTCGATCATGTTGACCGTCGTCGGATGCCCGGCCAGGACCAGGTTGATGTCGGAATACTCGAGCTGAGAGCGCGTGGGATTGATGAGGAACTTTCCATCCACGCGGCCCAGACGCACGGCAGCCAGCGGGCCGTTGAACGGCACGGGCGCGACGGCGACGGCCGCCGCCGCCGAGACGATGGCGATCACGTCCGGGTCGCTCTGCATATCCGCCGCCAACACCCACACCTGAATCTGCACTTCGTCCTTGAAGCCCTTTGGGAACAAGGGGCGTAGCGGCCGGTCAATCATCCGCATGGTCAGGATTTCCTTGGCCGTGGGACGACCCTCCCGTTTGAAGAACCCACCGGGGAACTTGCCGGCCGCCGACATCTTTTCGCGGTAGTCCACCGTCAACGGGAAGAAATCGATGCCCGCGCGGGGCGAGCCCGTCACCACCGTCCCCAGCACCATCGTGTCGCCATACCGTACCATCGCCGCTCCCGAGGCCTGCCTGGCAAGCTTACCAACCTCGATCGACAACACCTTCGAACCGACTTCACGCTCGACCTTAAACGTCATTTTCTCCCTCGACCTACTCGGCCCACTTTGCCTTCATCACTTGTTTTGCCTTGATACCGTCCGCAGCCCCAGGCCACCCGCGCGGCGTACAGCCGGTCCGTAACCGGCCGGCGACCGCAACCTGCCCGGTCGCGGGCAATGCGGACAACGTTCCACCACGTCATCACCAGCGAATTACTTCCGCAATCCGAGCCCGCCGATGAGGTTCAGGTAGCGCTCCCGATCCTGGTGGGCCAAATATTTCAGCAAAGCCGAGCGCTTCCCAACCATCTTCAGCAGACCACGCCGCGAGGAGTGATCCTTCTTGTGTACCTTCAGATGCTCCGTGAGCTGTGCGATACGCTGCGTGAGCACCGCAATCTGCACTTCGGCCGACCCTGTGTCCTGATCGTGCCGCTTGTAGGTTTCGACAAGCTCCTGCTTCTTCTCTGCCGTCAGAGACATGCGGTTGTCCTTTGCTGCACTTGGGTCATGCTCCAGCCGGGGCCCCCCCGCCCGGCCGAAACAGCCTGCTACAAACCCGCATTGTAGAGCCTCTTCCCCCATCCCGCAAACCCCCGCCCGCAAGTGCCACTGGCAGTCGGCTCAGCGGCCGGCAGCCCACGGCAACTAGGTCACCGCCCGCCAGAGCAGGCCGAGGACGAACGGGGCCAGGATACCCATGGCCCCGAGGAGCATCGCCACGCCGGCATGCTTCCGCCCCGTCCAGTCGCCCGGCTCGATTCGGATCCGCTTCCGCACCCGGGCACCCCAAGCGATCGAGACGACCCCCAGAACCAGTGCTGCCAACACAGCCAACCCGGACAGGACTGCCACCAAGTAGTAGGGCCTGGGCGGCATGCCCCTCGAAGGATCGTACATGCTCCGGATGACTCGCCCCGTCCCCCAACCGGCCAGGGCCAGCGCCACTGTCGCAATGCCGCAAACCAGCGCCCCGACCGCCCCGGGCATCACACGGCTCGGGGCGGCGTAGGCGACCACGGGCTCGGGCTCTGGCGGAGCCGAGGCGGCCGAGGCCACCGGAACCGCGGACAGGGGGGCGGCCGGGGCCGTAATCGGCTGTTCCCGTTCACCCTCGGCCGACGCCCGCTCCCGCAGCACCTCCTTCGTCGCCCGGTCCGAAACGATCTTGCCATCGCGCATCTGCACGATCCGGTGGGTCTGAATCGCAACGTCGTGCTCGTGCGTGACCAGGATGATCGTGACGCCCTGCTCGTTGAGCTCGCGGAAGAGCGCCATGATCTGCTCGCCGGTGCGCGTATCGAGGTTCCCGGTCGGCTCGTCGGCCAGCAGGAGCAGTGGGTCGTTAACGATGGCGCGGGCGATGGCGACGCGCTGGCGTTCCCCGCCGGACAGCTCGCTGGGCCGATGCTTGGCGCGCTGCGTCAGCCCGACGCGCTCCAAGGCCTGCCGGGCCGGGCCGCGCGTGTTGCCTTTGCGCGCGTAGAACAGAGGCACGCCGACGTTGTCCAGGGCGGTGGTGCGGTTGATCAGGTTGAAAGTTTGGAAGACGAAGCCGATCTGCCCGTTCCGCATCGCGGCCAGCTCGCGATCGGAGAGCCGGCCGATATTCCGCCCGTTCAGGGAACACTGCCCACTGGTCGGCCGGTCGAGACACCCGATCAGGTGCATCAAGGTGCTCTTGCCGCTGCCGGACGGCCCGGTGATCGCCAGATACTCCCCCTGCTCGACGTCCAGATCGACGCCGTCCAGCGCGTGGACCACGGAGTCCCCCATGCGGTACAGCTTGGTCAGGCCTCGAACTTGGATCAGTGGCACGGCGTAACGGGCCCCGCTAATCGCGTCGCTCTTCCTCGCGCTCAACCGGCAGTCGCGTGTAGACGTCCTGCCCCTCCTCGAGCTGCTTCCCGTCGAGAACCGCGAGGACCTCCGTATACGCCCCGTCGGTGATCCCGAAGCGACAGCGCAAGAACTCCCGGCCCCACTTCTCGCGCGAGTCCGGGTCGGGATCGGTCTTGATCCACACGCCACGCTCGTCCCGGTACGTCGTCACCGCCTCGGCCGGGACCGACAGGGCGTCACTCACGCTCTCGACGGTGAACTCCACCTGGGCCTGCGCGCCGAGCGGCAGCTTGTACTTCTGCGGATCGGTGATCTCGACGTGCACGTCGTATTGGATGATCGCCGCCGTCAGGTGGTGTGTGCCTTGCGGCTCGACCCGCTCGATGACGCCCTCGAACTCCTCCTCCGGGAAGGCGTCGATCGTGAGCTTCACGTCTCCGCTATCCTTGGCAATCGCCTCCACGTCTTGCCGGGCAGCCTCCCGGAGCCCAGGCATATCAGGGCGGGCGTCGATCGGCGCGATGTCCAGCACGCGGCCGTAATCCGCCTCGTCCACGCGCGCGATGACCTTCAGCTTGGAGACGTCGGCCAGTATCATCACGACGGTTCCGCCCATCAGATCCTGCGTTCCCGAGCGAATCAAGGTGCCCACTTGAACCGCGACGTCCGTCACGATCGCGTCGTGCTTTGAGACAACCGTGGTCTCGGACAGCCGCTCCTGAGCGTCCTCGAGCATCTTTGTCACGCTGCGAAGCGCAGCCTTCTGGAGTTCGATGGCCGCGTTCGCTTCGTCAATCTTGTAGCGAGCGTTCTTGGCTGCCGAACGAGCCGCCTTCACTTGGGCCGCCAAAGCCTTGTAGGTGGTAGCGGCGTAGACCAGTTCCTGCTCGTGGGCCGTCCCGCTCTCGCGCAGCGCGCGGGTCTTGTTCCGGTCGAACTCGGCCCGCTCCAGTTGCGCCTCGAGTTCCGCGACGTGCGCATCCGCCACCGTCACGTTTTCCACGGCTTCCTTCTGCAACACTTCGGCCTGGGCCAGCAGCGCCTCGACCCGGTCCAACTCCGCCTGGGCGCGATCCACCAACCGCCGCTCATCGTCCTTCTTGAGCACCACTAGCACCTCGCCGGTGTGTACGAAATCGCCTTCGACCACCGGAAGGTCGATGACTTCACCAGAGGCCTTCGACTTGATCTCGACCCGCTGGTTCGGCTCGATCAGGCCGGCGGCGGTGATCGGCACGCGAATGTCACGCCGTGACACCTCGCCGAACTTGGGCTGATCCCACGGCGCCGTGTACCGAATGGTCGTGCGCACGAAGTACCAGCCGAACACGGCCACCACGACTACCAGTGCCAAACCCAGCCACTTGGCCATCGCTACAACTCCGCTTACCAGCCTGCTGAGCGTTCCGCCGCCGTGACAATCCGCACGGGAATTCGGAGCCCGTCCCGGTATATTACCGCCGGCCGGGCCGACACGGCTCGTACGGCCAGCCAAACGCCGCGGCTAGCGGCACCTCAACCTTGCAGATCTGCGCGGCCTGCCCGCAGATCTTTTCCGCCGTATCGACAATGGGAGCCCGGCGAGCCTGATAATCGCCGTCGCCAAGCCCCGAGGGGGCGCCCGGCACTCCTCAGGCTAAGTCTCCTTGGGCACACGAACAATCACCCTGGAACTCCTGAGAGCACCCCGGACAGTCGATATACACGCCGTCCCCCCCCGAAGACCACGGCAAACGCTAGGAGACTAAGGGTGCCGACCGGCCAGTGCAAGCTGCCGAACGTGCCGCGCCGCTCCCGTCGGGCCGGGCGACGTCAAGCCGCGCTGCTGACCTGCGCCACGGCGTTGCTGGCGCTGCTCGCCTGTAGCATGCACCGCGTCCCGCAGACCGTGACCGTCCACTCGCTGGAGACCGCGCCGAGCGTGCGGCCGCGAGAAACGCGCCGGGCGATCGTTGCCAACAGCACTTCCCTCCACGACCTGTGCTCCCCGCTCGGGGGCCGCTTGGGTCTGATCCAGGTGCGCAGCGCGCGGGACTGGGCGCGGCTGACCCGGGTTGTGCCCCAGCTCGGACCCTGCCCGGACTTCAGCCGCGGCATGATCATCGGCCTGGCCAGTTGGACCGGCCTGCCGGTGGACGGAGAATGGCCCATCCGCCTCGAGAGCGTGCGGCTTCGCCACGGCGCCGGTCTGGTCGCCGCCCGCTTCCACAGCGGCAGCTACCTCCCCGACGGCACCACCTACGTCGAGACCGCCTTCGTCGAGAACCTCAACGCGGTGCTGATCCTCGACGTCAACGGCGTGCGATTTTACCCCGACTAGGCTGAGTTGCTCGTGGTCACCCTGAGCAGAGCGAAGGGTCTCTCGTCGGGTGCGGGAGACGCCCGGTAGTCTGGGACCAGATTCTTCGGTCGCTTCGCTCCCTCAGAATGACAGCGCGCTTCGCTCTCTCAGAATGACGGCGTGCTTCGCTCTCTCAGAACAACAGGGCGCCGGTCGGCGTGGGCGGGTTGGGCGCTGGAAGCGGCGTCCGCCACGATGCCGCGGCGGACCAGCTCATCCCAGTGCTTCGCGTTGAACAGGCAGCCCGGGTCGCCGGCATTGAGCTCGCCGTAGTACGCGTCGGCCCGGGCCCGGCAACCGCCGCAGTAGTTCTTGAACTCGCACACTTCGCAGTGCTGCGTGCGGCGGTCGCGGTCGCAGAGCAGCTCCCAGAACTCATTCCGCCGGAAGATGTCAACGAAACTGCGATTGCGGATGTTCCCGAGCACACGGTGCGGCATGTACACGCAGGGGGTGATGTCACCGTTGGGCTCGATGCAGATGTATGTGCGTCCGGCCCCGCAGCCGCCCAGGTACTTGGCCACCACGCGGGCCTTGCCCCCGCTGCCGGAGCCGGCGTGCGAGCAGCTTTGCAGGCCGTGCGAAGGGCTGCACGCCAGACAGACGCGGCCGAGTTGCGGCGCCGTCGAAAGGACGCCGATCTTGCCGGACTGCATCCAGCGGTTCAGCGTGGCTAGCAGTTGCTCGCGTTGTCCGGGGTCGAGGTCGGCGTCGGCCATCTCCAAACCGCGTCCGACCGGGATGAAGTTGAAGTGGGCGAAGCAGGAGGCGCCGATATCGACCGCGAATCGGAGCATGTCCTCGACTCCGCGGTAGTTCTCCTGGTGCACGCACATGGCGATGCCGAGCCGCATGCCCTCCTGATCCACCACCCGGCGCATCCCGCGGACGGTGCGCTGCCACATCCCGGACTGCCCGCGGAAGGCGTCGTGCCGCTCGGGATGCACCGAATCGAGCGAGATTTCGACGTACTTGACGCCCGCCTCGGCCAGTTGGGCGGCCAGCCGCCGCGTCATAGTCCCGCCGTGCGTGGCCAGCGTCGTATGAATGCCGTATTTCCGGCAGCGGCGTAGCACGGGCAACAGGTCGCGGCAGATGGTGGGCTCGCCGCCGGCAAAGGCGATCATCGGCACGTACTCCGCGGCCGTCTGGTCCACCAGGTCGAGCTTCTCGGCGAGAGTCAGCTCGTCGGGCAACCCCGCCGCCGCCGAATCCTGGTAACAATGCCGGCAACTCAGATTGCAGCGGCTGGTGAAGTTCCAGACGACGAAGAGCGGCGTGGAGAAGCGCTGCGGCACGGTCAGCCCGAACTCGGCCACGCTGCGCGCCGTGGCCACCAACCCGCGCACCGTGGCGACGTGCTCCGCGACGCGCTTGCGAACCGCTTGGGCGGAGGCCGACCCCTTCAGCCAATCAATGAACAGATGAAACGGCCAGTACTTCAGCCGGTGCCGGAACGGGGCTCGCGGGTTGGCGTAGGAGCTGAGGAGCTCCTCGATCATCGTTTTGCCGCTCTTGCGCGGCTCAGAGATCCAGCGCAGCAGCCACCGCATCGGGCGTGTGCCCAGCAGGTGTTCCAGCGGGTGGTGGTAGTCCAGGCCGAACCGCTGCTTTCGGCCGTCGTTCGCGGCAGCGCGGCTGCGCGACATCTGCGACCGAACGGCGTAATCGGCCGACGTGACGTGACCGTCGCTGCCCCGCCGCGAGCTCGGATCAGGATCGTCGGAAGCCGGGAACTGATGGTGGCATTGCTTGGCCAGCCTCGCCGCGGTCGAGTACGAATGCGCTTCGGTGCGGCTGTCGTAGCGGCCGAGGGGAGCCTGCGAGCACTCGCTATGGGTCATCTGCTCTCCAGCTTCGGGGCCCCAGACTATAGCAGAATCGACGAGCCGGAGAACAGGAAAGCGCCCGGCAGATGCGCCGGACCGGCGAGTGGGCGCCTCGGCTACTGGCCGGGAGTCGGCGTGTGATTGACCACGTCCAACCTGAGATTGTCGGGCCAGCCGGACAGATGCAACTCGCTGCGCCCCTCGAGCAGGTCGACCAGCCGCCGGCCGATGAAATGTTCCTTCCAGCCGCAGAGCAATGGTGGCCGCTCGCCCAGACGGCCCAGCTCATAATCGAGCAACTCGCGTAGCCGTTGCGTCCCACCGAGCAGGTCGTGACTGAGCTGCTCCTCGTGGCAGATCGCTCGGGCCACCGCCGAGAGCACGTCGAGCGTGGCCTTCATCATCGGCGTTTCCTGGCGGGGCCGGTACGGCTCGGGGCGTTGGTCAGGCGGGATCGCGTTGGCCTGCTCGATCAGGTCCAGCAACTCCCTGATCACCTTACGGTTGCGAGACTGCGGAAAGCCGCGCAGCACCTCCAGGTCGGAGGTTCGTCGGGGTCGCCGACGGGCAATCTCCACCAGCACGTCGTCGCGCATCAGGGCACGCGTCGGGCGGTTGCGGTGCTGCGCCCACTGCTCACGCCACTCGATCAGACGTTCCAGCACCGCCAGCCCCAACCCGTCCAAGCGCTTGGTGCCCTTGAGCTTGAAGAGGCGCTCCTCCACGGGCGGCTTGTAGATCGTCGGGTCTTCGTAGCGCTTGAACTCTTCCGACGCCCACCCGGAGCGGCCGGTCTCCCGCAACCCGGCGGAGAGCTTCTCGTACACGGCCGGCAAGTGCACGACGTCCTCGACCGCGTAGCGCAC
>JAUWXH010000536.1 GCA_030616465.1 Planctomycetota bacterium
GAGGTGCGGCTCGACGTGCGGGCCGTGGAGATCGGCCCCACCATCGTTCACCAGCAGACGCTGCAAACCGACGCCGACGGCTCCGCCGCGTTCGAGTTCAACGTGCCCGATTCGCTCGTCGGACGCCCCCAGGAGGGCGGCGACGCGCGGATTACGCTGCTGTTTGCCGTGCGCGATTCGGCCGGGCAGAAGCAGCAGAAAAGCGTCTCGCGGATCGTCACCGCACAGCCGATCCGCATCGAAGTGATACCCGAGTCGGGACGGCTGGTCCGCGGCGTGCCGAATACGATCTACCTGCTGACCACCTATCCCGACGGCAAGCCGGCCCAAACCCGCATCGTCCTCAGCGGCATCCAGCAGGAACTCCGGACGAACCGCTTGGGCATCGCTTCGCTGGAGTGGACTCCGAAGGAACCATCCGTCCGCTGGACCGTTCGGGCGACCGACGAGGAGGGAAAAACGGGGCGCCGCGAAGTGACGCTGGACTGCGGCCGGGTGGCCGACGATTTCCTCGTCCGCACCGACAAGGCCGTCTACGACGGCGGCCAGACCATGCACGTGCTGGCGCTGGGCGGGGGCGTCGAGCCCGTGTTCCTCGACCTGATCAAGGACGGCCAGACCATGCTCACCGACGCCATCGAGATGAAAGACGGGCAGGGCGAGTATCAATTCGATCTGCCGGCGGACCTGTTCGGCACCATCGAGCTGTGCGCCTATCGCTACGGGCGCGACGGGGTGCCGGTGCGCAAGAGCCGGGTGGTTTATGTGCGCCAGGCGGGCGAGCTCAGGATCGAGACCTCGCTGGACCGCCAGCAGTATCGCCCCGGCGGCCGCGCCAAGTTGGTGTTCCGGCTGACCGACGACCGGGGCAAGCCGGTGCCCGGCGCGCTGAGCCTGGCCGCGGTCGACGAAGCGGTCTTCTCGGTCCTCGCTCAACAGCCGGGCCTGGAAGAGACGTTTTTCACGCTGGAGCAGGAGTTGCTCGAGCCGATCTACGCCATCTACGCCTGGTCGCCCGACCTGTTCTCGGCCGCGCCGCCGGAAGATCGGGAACAGTTCGAACAGGCCCTGTTCTCCAGGACGGCCGAAGAGCGAGAAACGCTGGATGTTTCTGAAGACTCGCTTCACACACTCAGCGTTGCCACGTTCGCAGACAACCTGCGGACCTTTCAAAGGGCCCAGCGCGCGGCGTTCGAGAATCTCGGAGTCGCCTGGGGCGGGCTCGGCACGCTGGCGGGATTGATGCTCATCGTCACGCTGTGCCGCATGTTCCGGCCGCTGATCTATGTCTTCGGCGGGCTGTTCGCGCTTGGGGTGCTCGTTGCCTTGCTGCTGCCGGCAATGCAGGCGAGCCGTGAGGCGGCAACGGGGTTTGACACCGCTGGCGCTACCGCAGAGGCCGAGGATTGGGACGCGGCAGGAGGCGAAGACTGGCCGACCCCCGACATGTTGCTCACTGGTGAGCCGCCGTTCGACATGTCCCCCGAGGAGCCCTCGCCGGAGCCCGCGCCCTCCGAGCAAGAGACTGCCGCCCCGCCGCGCGTGCGACGCTGGTTTCCGGAAACGCTGCTCTGGCGCCCGGAGCTGATCACCGACGACGAGGGCCGGGCGAGCCTGGAGTTGGACCTGGCCGACTCGATCACCACCTGGCGACTCTCGGCCAGCGCGGTCTCGGCCGAGGGGAAACTCGGCGGTAGCCGGGAGGCGATCCGGGTGTTCCAGCCCTTCTTCGTCGACCTGAACCTGCCGGTGGCCCTCACCCGCGGTGATGAAGTGGCCGTGCCCGTGGTGGTGTACAACTACCTCGACAAGCCGCAGACGGTCGAGTTGAAGCTGGCCGATGCCGAGTGGTTCGAGCTGCTCGACGAAGCGGAAAAACTGATCGAGCTCAAGCCCGGCGAGGTGCGGTCGACCAGCTTTCGC
>JAUWXH010000447.1 GCA_030616465.1 Planctomycetota bacterium
GATGGATCACTACTACATCGACTCGCCTGAGCCGGCTTCGCTGCTTCTGCTCGGTTTGGGCGCGCTGCTGATCCGTCGCCGCTAGTCCGCGTCTTCTAGACGAACCGTGACCTACACGCGAGGCCGGGTATTCCACCCGGCCTCGCTTATTTGAGCTGCACGGTCTCACTCGAACAGCGAGGCCTGATCGGGGGCGTCGCCTGTGTGCTTAGGGCGCGGCAGCCCCAGATGCTCATACGCCGCCGGGCGGGCAGCGCGCCCACGCGGCGTGCGGATCACAAACCCGATTTGTAGCAAATACGGCTCGACCACGTCCTCGAGTGTGTCGCGCTCGTGCCCCATCGTCGCCGCGATGGCTTCGATCCCGGCCGGACCCCCGTCATAGTGCTTGATTAGGGCGTGCAGGTAATCGCGGTCCAGCGAGTCAAGTCCGAGCCCGTCGATTTGCAGGATTTCGAGCGCGGCATCGACGATCGCCGGCGTCAGCCGCCCATCGGCACGCACATCCGCGTAGTCCCGCACCCGCCGCAACAGCCGGTTAACGATCCGTGGCGTGCCACGTGAGCGCGAAGCGAGGCGCTCCAACGCCGCCGGCTCAGCCTCGACCTTCAGCAGCTCGGCGCTCCGTCGAACGATCCGGGCCAGCTCTTCCCTCGAGTAGTACTGCAAGTGGAAGAAATGGCCGAACCGCCCGCGCAGCGCGGCCGAGAGCATCCCGGCCCGCGTGGTTGCCCCGATGAGCGTGTAGCGTTTAAGCGCGAAATTGACCGTCCGCCCGCCGATCCCGCTTTCGGTCGTGTAATCGACGCGGAAGTCCTCCAGCGCCGGGTAAAGGAACTCCTCGATGACCTTGTTGAGCCGGTGGACCTCGTCGATGAAGATGATGTCACCCGTTTCGAGCTGCGTGAGCATCATCATCAAATCGCCCTGACGCGTGATGGCCGGACCGCTGGTGACCCGGATGGTCGTGCCCATTTCGTGGGCGATCACGTGGGCGAAGGTGGTCTTACCGAGCCCCGGCGGCCCGTCGAGCAGCACGTGATCCAGCGGCTCGCCGCGCTTTCGCGCCGCCTCCAGCCCGATCCACAACTGCTCGCGGACGACCTCCTGCCCGATGCACGCGTCGAGCGTTTGCGGCCGCAACGACGTGAGGTAGCGCTCCTCGTCGGGCCCCGGTTGCGTGAAAACGCGTTCAATCGCCATCCAGAAGCATCCTGTCCGTGCACCGCACTACGGTCGTCCCCCCGAGTGCTTGATCCGGTACGCCGCCCGGACGATCTCATCCGGCTCGTTCAGCTTGGGATTCTGCTCGACCGCGGCCGCGATCCAACGTTGAGCGTCCGCCCGCCGATCGCCCCATTGCACGAGAATGTCCAGTGCGATCCGCTGCGCGTCGGTCAGCTCCCCGACCGGCAACGGGGCTGCCGCCGGCGCCAGGAATCGCTGCACTTTCCCGCTCAACTGCGCGATGATCTGGGCGGCGGTGCGTTTGCCGATCTCCGGCAGGTTGCCGAGGAAACGCTCGTCGCCGTTCTCGATGGCAGCGGCGAACTGGTGCGCCGGCACCGCCATGGCCCGCAGGGCCTTGCGCGTGCTCACCCCTTTGACCTTGTTCAGCTCGTGGTAGAACTCGCGGTCGGACTCGGCCAGAAACCCGACCAGCCGCGGCACCAAGTTGCCCAGGGCCGGGTTGCCGTCCAGATACTCGATCGTAAACAGCGTCACCTCGTTGTCCGTCAGCCGTTTAAGGTCGGGAATCGATGACGCCGGAACCAGCACCTCGTAGCACAGCCCACCGACCTCCACCGTGACGGCCTGGTCGGTGACGGCCACCACACGCCCGGTGATACGGCAGATCATCGCCGCGCCTCCGCAGCGCCCGTCATGGCGTGTTGCCCGGCGGCCCGCAGCCGCAGCCCGCATAAAGCGATCGCCAGCGCGTCGGCCACGTCGTGCGGCTCGGGCAGCGTTGGCAGCCCGAGCGTTCGGGCGACCGCCCGTTGCATCTGGGCCTTGCCGGCTCGACCGCTGCCGGTCAGCAGCTTCTTGGCCCGGGTGGCCGATACGGGCACGATCTGCAATCCCCGTCGGGCGGCCTGTGCCAGCACGATTCCCCGCGCGTGCGCCATCAGGATCGCCGTGCGCGGGTGTTTGTAGTGCGAGTAGAGCTCCTCGCAGGCCAGAGTCACCGGCTCGTGTGCCCGGAGCAGTTCGTCCACGCAGTCTTGCAGCTCGAGCAGCCGCTGCGCCAGCGACCGCTTCGCGTCCAGCTTGATCGCCCCGGCTTCGATCAATCGGGCTTCGGCGTCGCCGACGCCCTCGGACAGCACGGCGTAGCCCGTGCACCTCAACCCCGGATCCACGCCGAGAATCGGCCCGGTCGGCGTTTGTCCCGGGACGGCGGCCCGGCTCGCTGACAGCGCAACAGGTCCCATATCACGCATCATGCGCGATTTTTTCGGGGTGACAACCGCCAGTTGCAATCGTCAGCGGGCGATCAGCAGAGCGTACCCCACGGCCGGCTGCGGAATGCGCAGACGCGCAACATGGTTATAACACTCAGCTTCCTGATACCGGACGGTGGTGGCAGTGTCGAACATGGGGATTTTTTGACGTATGACTAGTCACCCGTCTCGTCATATAATTGGCATGATAGCAATAGCGACTGTCGGCGTCCCGCCCCCTGCGGCGGACGATACGCCTGATAACTTGACGGAAAGGATGTAACCGCATG
>JAUWXH010000057.1 GCA_030616465.1 Planctomycetota bacterium
GTCGTCGTCGTCGATGATCCCCAACACGTGCAGTGGCCAGAGCGGGACGGTTTGTAGCAGACGGGCGGTGTGTCGTCCGGCGCCATACAGCGCGACGCGCTCGACCCCTTTCTCAACACAACGCCGCACGGCCCCGCGAACCCGCTCTTTGAGCGACGGCCCACTTTGGGTCGGCTCCGGCGGCCAGCCGTGCCCCGCCCGGTGCAGCGTTGCCAGGTCGTCCAGCAGCGAGTCGGCGCTGGCGTCGATCCCGACTCCGACACGCGGCCAGTCGATGGCTTCGCGGCCAATCGGGACGAAGCCGGGTTTCATACTGAGCGCCAACTCGTAACCAACCTCCGCGGCCAGCTCGACATGCTCCGGGCGATAGGCGATGCCGGGTTCGCCATATGGAAACGCGAAGGTGGAGACGGCTTGTCCCAGCAGCGCTTCGAGGCACGCTTTGCTTTCCGCCAGCTCTTGCCACACCTCGTCGCGGGACAGCCCGACAAACGAACGATGCGAGACGGAGTGTGCGCCGATGTCCCAGCCGGCGTCACGCAGAGCGCGAATCTGATCCGGGGTCATCGTCGGCAGGGCGGGCCCGTTGCCTGCGCGGGTGTTGCCGCCGAACGCCCGGCCGATGTACGCGGTGGGTATGAAGGCGGCGGCGCGGATGCCGCGGCGTTCCAGCAGGGGCTTGGCAATGTCGCAAACCGAGGCGTACCCGTCGTCGAAGGTCAGCACGACTGCCTTGTGCAGCGGGGTAGCCGCGCCGTGCGCACAGTCCAGCGCTTCGCGCAGCGTGAGGAACCGATACCCCGCCCGCCGCAGCCCGTCGATGATTTCACTAAGCTGATAACCCGACAGGAACATATTGCAATAGTCAAGCGACGCGCAGGTCGGATCGGGCGCCCCCACGGCGTGCAGCGTCAGCACGGTGATCAGCGGCTGATCGAGCTCGTAGCGTGTCAGCAGCGAGGCTTGGCCGGTCAGTGGACGCGCGTCTTGAACCTGCATGCGGACCGGCCCGAAGCGGGCAAACGTGCTTAGGTGAATGGCACGGGAAGCATCGGGGTTGGTGTAATGCTCACCCGACGATGATGTGTAAGCCTCGAACGCCTCCCAGTGGATCGTGGTGCGAGCGGTCACGCGGTGAAGCTGGGCGATGACCATTGGCAGGTCTTCCGCCGGGACGTGCTGCAACGCGCCGCACGTCAAAGTAGTATCGAACGACGCGTCCGCGAGTGGCAGCGTCACACGCGCATCGGCCGGCAGCAACGTGACGTCGCCGACCCCTTTTAGCCTCTCACGCGCGACTTGCAGCATGCGCTCGCTCGAATCGACGCCAACGAGGCGCGTCCACGGGCGGTCGGCCGCAGCCGCGAGTTTCCGCAGGATGCGGCCGTCGCCGCATCCGTATTCGAGCACCGTCCGCGGCGTCGCCTGCCGCAGCCAACCCGCTAACGTCTCGGCCTGGACATTCTTTTCGGGGGTGTTTTCGGGAGAGATGCCCGAATGAGCGAGGTAATAATCCCAATAAGCGCTCGTGCGGTAGACGTCGTCACGCATGTCGCGCGGCATCTGGTTGAACCGCGTCACGTGGAAGGCGCATGGTTGTCGGCTCAAGACGTGCGTGAGATCACGGGTGCTACGGGCGCCGGCCGCGCGCAGTCGTGCTGCGACCACCGCTCGTTGGCCGGCGGATAGATCCGGCGCCAGCAGATGAACGTCGCGGTCCGCAACACGCTCTGCCGAACCAGGCCAGAGGTCTTCCAGAACGGCGAATTCGAGACCGGGTAAATCAGTGACGCACGTGGCCGCGAAGCGTGTAGCGACCAGCAGGGCGGCACCGTTCCCATCGGGCCGGGCTGCTTGAAGGGCGGTTCGCAACATCTCACGCAGGGCGTGGATTTCGTGAAACAGCGGGTGCCAGTCGCTACCGAGTTGACAGGCGTGCACCAGGTCCCACAGGCGTATCGCCAGACGTTCATACTCCTCTTCGTCCAATGCCGTTCGCAGCGGGTGGTGCTCGAGGTGCACCAGCTCGTGAAACAGCAGCTCGTACAGGTAACGCTCGCGCACTTGCAGTGCCGCAATGCTCGGTAAGTCGCCGGCAGCCGCACGAATCAGGCCGTGCAGATCGTTCCGGCCGTGATAGTCGCGCGTGAAGCCGCGCCTGCGGTAGTGCGCCTCGCCCAGGACCACGACCGGCCGCTCGAACATGAGCGCCTCGATCCCGGCGGAAGAGTTGTTCGTGATCACCGCCGCGGCGCCCGCGATCAGACCGAGCGTGTTGGAAGTGGATGGGGCGATGCGGTCTCGACCGCGTAGCAGCGGGGCGTAGCTCGCCCGCCCGTAGCGCGCATCGCACAGCGGGTGGAGCTTGATCACCAGCGGCAGGTCAGCGGGCATTCCAGCGGCGACAGCCGTGACCATCGCCCGCTGGTCCGCGAAGTGCGGCGTGTAGTAAAACAGTTGCGTGTCGTCATCGACCTGTAGCGGCAGGAAGACATACGAGGCTGAACCGCAAGGGGCGGTAATCCCCGCCTTGAAACGCGCCCGGACCGCTTGCAGCCGGTCGGCCTCCCACGGCGTCAGTGGCTCGTTCAGCTTCTCGGGACGGCGGAACTGGGCGGCCGCGTTGATCCCGCCGCGGGAAACCGCCACCGTCATCGGCGCCTGCCGCAACGGCCCTAGCTCCAGGCAAATGACCTCGACGTCGGTCTCTGCCGCGGCGAAGGCCGCAGCCTCAACGAAGACATGGCCCCGGCCGTTCCACGACACGACCGCTCTCGGCGGATGAGCGCCGAGTTGGTTTCGCCAGAAGCGCACCGCTGCGTGCGCGCTCGCCGCGCGTTGCTCCTCCGACCAGCCCCCACGCCACGCGTCGTACGCACCAATGTGGTCGGGCAAACGGTCGGGTGGGCCTACTGCGGTCGGCGCGCCGTCCGCGATGGCGACCAACTCGCCCCAGTCGTCCAGGATGACCTTGGTGACCTCCTCCGGGGGCACAGCGAAGCGGCACCGCACGCCACGCCGGTCGAGCATCCGCGCCACCCCGGCGAACAGCCGGGCTTGATCACGCGTGACGGGGGCGAACGTGAGGTGAGGGCTGTTGGCGTCCATTCCACTTCTTGGCCGCGCGTGCGCTGCAGCGGCCCGCGCTCTCAACGCGGGGTCGGCGATTAGCCGATAACTCATACTGTTATCGTGCGGCCGGTCGCGCTGGCTTGAGCAGCAGGATGGCAGGTCTCGAAGACTCGACCTGCCCTACGGCTACGGCTACGGCTGGAACTCGGAGCCTGGATGAACCACGCCACCATGCCAGTGGATGCGCGCCGCGCGCAGCTAATCGCCGCTTCGCGGGGCCGCGACCCCTACACCTTCCTGAACGCGGCCCAGGACTACCTGCACGAACAGCCGGACGATGCCGAGGTCCTGCTCCTGGCGGTCAAAGCCTACATCGGGCTCGGCTTGGCGTCGCCCGCGCGCCGCCTGTTGCAGCACGCCGTGCTCGCCGCCGACACACGCGATCAGCTCGCTGCCCTGATCCCGACCACCGAGCAGCGCACGCCGTGGAGCAAGCTGGATCGGCAATTCCAGGCCAACCTGGAGGTCTTCGACCGACGCACCGGGTTGGGAGATGCGGTCCTCGACGTGTGGCGTGCCGGCCGCGGCAAGCTTCAATTGCTGAAGTGCGCCGATGGCGGCTTCCAGGTCTTCAGCCGTTTGCCCGACGCCCCTGGTTGGCTGCCCGCCTTCGCCGCTTACCACCGTTTGACGGATGCTGCTGAGTTCAAGAGCGATTGGGCCGGCATGATCATTCCGCCGCTGGCGATCAACGGTCTCGGGCTCGGCCACACCGTCCACGATGTGATCGAAGCTTCGCGCAAGACGTTTCTGGACTACAGCGCTCTGGTGATTGTCATCGAGCCTTGTCTGCTGGCGTGGGCGGTGGTGCTGCACCTGTTCGATTGGCGGCCGGCGCTCGCCGAATCGCGTGTCCGCCTTTGCGCCGGTCCGGACGCGCTGGCCCGACTCGAGCACGAGCTGGGCGACCTGGAGCTGGCCGTCCCGCGACTGCTGACCGGCACCCCGCCCTGGCCGGGAAGCTGTAGTGACCGACAGGTTTGCGAGCGGCTGGAGGCGGCTCAGGCCGAGCGCTCGCGAACACAACGCGAACTTTACCGGCGGGTTGCCGACAGCTACGCCGCCTGCGATGCTGCCTGGTGGGCCCGACGTCTGGCCCATGCCGGCGAGTCTGAGCCGCCGTTGACCGTCCTGGGCGTTACCAGTCGCTACACAACCGTTTTGCAGTACTCGATGCGCGACTGGTTGGCCGCGTTCGAGCGCCTCGGCCACCGAACGCATCTGGACATCGAGCCGCACGATCAGGCGCATTTTTCGCCGATCCGGCTGCTCCGCGAGATCGAGCGGCACCGGCCCGACCTGCTCCTGATCATCGACCACCTGCAAGGCGAGTTCCCCGAGGCCTACCCCACGAACATCCCCGGCATCTGCTGGATCCAGGACGCCCTGCCGCACCTGTTCAACCCAAACGCCGGCCGCGGCGTCCGCCCGCTCGAGTTCGTCGTCGGCCACGGCTTCCCGGAAGTGCTGACCCGGTTTGAGTACCCCGCCGACCGCTTCTACCCCTGCCTGATCCCGACCAATCCCGAGCAGATGCGCGACCCCGACGAGCGCTCCGAGGACCTCGAGCCGTATTGCTGCGACGTGATGTTCGCCACGAACGCCTCCATGTCCCCGGAGGAGCAATACCGCTGGCGACGAGAGTTCATGGACATGGACGAAGCCGCCACTCGTCTCTTCGACGCCGCGTACGAAATGCTGATGGGCGCGGTCCGGCAACCGTGGTTCTGTGGCGACTACGACTACCAGGGGCTGCTCGCCAAGGCGGAGGCCGACACCGGCCTGCGCCTGACGAGCGAGGCGGCCCGCCATCAGGTCCTGGCCACGCTCTTCAGCATCGCCGACGTCTCCCTCCGCGAGCGCACCGTGCGTGCCGCTGCCGAGTGGGCTCGACAAACGGGCGGCCGGTTCCACCTTTACGGCAACGGCTGGGAGAAACGCGCAGAATTTGCCTGTTTCGCGCGCGGCTTCGTGCCGCACGGGCGTCCGCTGGGCCGGGCCTTCCGGGCCGCAAAGATCAGTTTGCACGCCGGCTGCAACCCCGCTCTGCATCAACGCGTCCTCGACGGCCTGTGCGCCGGGGGGTGCTTTCTCTTCGCGGCGAAGCCGTCCGACGTGCTGCCCGATGTGCCTCAGGCGGTCGACCGTTACATCGCGGAGCAGCACCCGACTCTGCCGTTCCAGTTGAAGCCGGAGATGCTACCGGAACCGTATGCGGACCGGTGCCGGCGCAGCATGCGGATGCGCGGCGTCGATCCGGCCACGGGCGCGCTCATTACGGCGGAGCACGCCTCGTTTCTGAAGTACTGCCGCGGGTTGCGGTCCATTCCGGCGGTCACGACGGTCTGGCCGCGATACGAGCAGGTGGTCTATCACGATGCCGACCACTTCGCCGAACGCGTGAACTACTTTCTCGACCACGTTGAGGAGCGGCGGGAACTCGCGCGCGAGATGCGCGCGGCCGTGCTGGAGAACTTCACCTACAACGTAGTGGTGCGAAACGTGCTCGCATTCGTGCGGCACGCCCTGACCCGCGCCGGCGAGTCGACCTGCGATTGAGGCCTGGCGGGGGGCGTTTGGCGCACTGTGAGGCGGGTTGCAGCCCGACATCCCGATCAGCGGGCCGCCGGCTGCGACGCCGGTGCTATTCCAGGTAACCCAGTTCCTGCAGCCGCTCGATCACGACCGGATTGTCAAGGTAGGTGACGTCGCAAGACTCCTGCCCGCACAGGGCCGGATACTCCTGGAAGTGCGCCGCGAAGTCATCGCGCACCTGCGTTGCCAGGCGCGGGTCGCGGATCTCGCTCTCCACGTTGCCTTCGGGAGCAACCGTGAACAGATGTTCGGCGCCGTCAAAACAGCGCTCATACTTGTAGCGGTCATTGCGCAGCGCGACCCGCTCGGGGCCGTGATACGCCGGCGTCGCGTCCTCGCCGAACAATTGGCACGGGCACGCCTCCACGTACGCGATCCGCGGCCGCGGGTCGAATAGATCGATTCCGTTCATCCCGGCTGGAACGGGTCGGCCCAGTGCCCGCAGCAGCGTCGGCGCGATATCGATCGTTCGCCGTTGTGACCAGTTAACTCCCGGCCGGCCGTAGCCGTGCAGGATCACGGGCACGCGGATCACGGGCTCCGCCAGCGAGCGTCCGTGGAACGGCTCTCCTTCTCCGAGCCCCTCGCCATGATCGCCGAAGATGCACACCACCGTCCGCCGCAGGTCAATGTGTGCGAACACTTCACCCAAGAGGGTGTCTATTTGCCGTATTCCGTCGGCATAGAAATCCGCGGAGATGTCCGCACCGCGCGAGTGCGCATCCAGGTAGTGCAGGAAGGCGAACCAGGGCTCGCCAGCCGTCCCCTCCAGCCACTCCAGAAACAGGCGGTTGACCGTGTCGCCCCGCCGCCAGCAGCCACCCCGGCCAGCCGGATCCCCGTCCGTCACGTCCATCGCCGTGTCAAACCCGCGCAGCACGCCGGTCGTGCTGTTCAGCACGAAGCCCGCCGGAACGGCGATGCTGTCCCAGGCCGCCAGGACCTCGGCCAAAGTCGTCCGCCCCTCGCGCAACTGCTGATTCACCAACAGGCGAACACCGTGCTCAAACGGGTACTGCCCACAAAACACGGATGCGTGGCTCGGGGTGGTGAACGGCGCCGCCGTTATTACCACCGGAAACACTGCGGCCTGCGCGCACAGCCGGTCCATATTCGGCGTCAGTTGCCGTCCGCCCCAGCGGTCCTGGTGTCCCAGGAAACCCACAGCGTCCCAGCGCAGGCAATCAACAGTCACCATCAGCAGGTTTCTACGGTCATCCATCAGCATCACCGTGACGAGTCAACCTGACGCGCTCTGGCGGGCGGCACCGCGCGCCGGCTTGCCCTTGACTATCGGGCCCGCCGTGGAGCGACCTTCAGCCGGGCTGAGCACGGCAAGGCTGTCGGAAAGCGCCAACGCAAGCGGTGGTCTGTGGCGCTGGCCCCTGCCGCCGCCGAGTGGGCCCGACAGACGGGCGGCCGGTTGCACCTTTACGGCAACGGCTGGGACAAACGCGCAGAACTCGCCTGTTTCGCGCGCGGTTTCGTGCCGCACGGGCGTCCGCTGGGCCGGGCGTTCCGGGCCGCGAAGATCAGCCTGCACGCCGGCTGCAACGCCGACCCGCATCAACGCGTCCTCGACGGCCTGTGCGCCGGGGGGTTCTTCCTCTTCGCGGAGAACCCGTCCGACGCGGCACACGCGCTGAACCAAGCCATTTACGAGCACGTCCGCGACAAGCGATTGACGCCGCCCTTTCAGCTCACGCCGGCGGACCTGCCCGAACCCCACGCGGGCGAATTCGCTCGTTTCCTGCGGATTCGGGGCAGCGACCCGCGGGCCGTCGTCGTCGTTACGCGGGAGATGCCGCTCAACGTGGAGGCCAAGTGCGCCTGGCGGTGCCGATACAACGCCTCCAGTGTCTGGCCGCGCTACGGGCAGGTGGTCTACCGCGGCCCAGACGAACTGGCCGAGCGCATCGACTACTTCCTCAAACATGAGGACGAGCGCCGGGAACTGGCGGCCGAAATGCGGCGGGCGGTCGTAGAGCGCTTCACCTACGACGCGCTGGTCCGCGCGGTCCTCGACTTCGTCGGTCGCGCCCTAGCAGGCGAGGGCGCCTCGCTGCTGCCGTCGTAGGGTCGTATGGCTATTCCGCCTGATACGCGGTGCATATGCGTTGATGGCCAACCGTCGTCGTGCCCCACCCGGACCAACTGCCGTCCTCTGAGAATGGGTTTCTATGGCGGATGCACAACAAACCAATGCATTCCAGTGGGGCCCCCAGGCGGTTCGCGACGCTCTCTTCATAGCGCCCAGAGTAGACGTCGATGCGCCGCGTGTGGAAACCACGCGACCACAGGTGGCGTTCGAGTGCGGCCCGGTTCGGAATGCGTACTTCGGCGCGTGTCTCGGCCGCCGCACGCGTCATCTCGTTTGGCGCATTGGTCAGGGTTGCCACGCGTGGTGGCGCACCAGATTCCGTCTGTCCACCCGGGCGTAGCACCACCGTGTGGACGAGCATTCCGATCCGGCAGTGCTGCGTCAGAATGTCCAGGAACCGCTCAAAATCGTGGTAGTAATAGAGCAAGCCCATGCAGAGGATCAGGTCGAACTGCCAATCTGATTCCAGCAACACCGTGCGGCTGTCGCCCTGAATGAATTCGATCCCCGGATGGGTGGTCTGGGCGAGCTTAATACTCGAACCGTCGTTGTCTACACCCACCAGCTGGGCGTCAGGCAGGTGCCGGCGCGCTTGGGCGAGCCAGAACCCGGTGT